>CANTEW010000048.1 GCA_947652925.1 uncultured Lachnospiraceae bacterium | reverse complement strand
AGAGCACCCGGCTCATAACCGGTCGGTCCTGGGTTCGAGTCCCCGAAGGTCCATTCCACATTGCCTATATATAGATAAAGATAGATCAGGCCCAGTGGCTCAGTTGGTTAGAGCGCCGCCCTGTCACGGCGGAGGTCGAGAGTTCGAGTCTCTTCTGGGTCGTTGTAACACCAATGAGCGCCGCAGTGGCGGAACTGGCAGACGCCCGGGACTTAAAATCCCGTGGGTAGTGATACCCGTACCGGTTCGATTCCGGTCTGCGGCATTGGAAGATCCCTCATCCATATGATAAGAGGGATTTTTTTATTTGTTAAAAAATAATCTTCAAAAACATCATAAAAAACTTGAAATATCTGAGAGTATGATGTATACTGATAACTGTTGTGGCCTTGATAGCTGTGAAGCGTGAGGTTGCTGCTCTTTTTTAAGAGCAGGTTTTCCGTGGAGCGAATGTCAAGTTCGGGTGTATCTGTTGTAAGATCAGCGGATATACTTAAATAAAACTGACGACAAGTCACTGTACAATAGAGAGCATGACCGGGGAGTGATATCGGGTAAGATCCATCGGTCGAGCAGGAGGATCCCATAAGGGGAACGTGCGAGGTCATTTAGGACACACACGGAGAAGTGTACAGTCACCGCTTGTCGTACTGATCTAAGAAAGTGCGAAAAGGAGGCGGCTTTTTTTATGGCAAATCAGGTAATGAGGATCACATTGAAGGCATATGACCATCAATTGGTAGACGCATCAGCGAGCAAGATCATCGAAACAGTAAAAAAGAACGGAGCGAAGGTGAGCGGGCCGGTGCCGCTGCCCACGAAGAAAGAGATCGTAACGATCTTAAGGGCAGTACACAAATACAAAGACTCCAGGGAGCAGTTTGAACAGAGGACACATAAGCGTCTGATCGATATCCTGACACCTACGCAGAAGACGGTAGATGCTCTTTCCAGATTGGAAATGCCGGCAGGTGTCCATATTGATATCAAGATGAAGAAAAAATAGCATGTAACGACTATATGATCGCTGCAGACAAGCTGCCGGCGATCCGCTATAAGGAGGAAAATAGAAAGATATGAAAAAAGGCATATTGGCAACAAAAGTAGGCATGACCCAGATCTTTGACGAGAACGGGCTTCTGATCCCGGTGACTGTCCTCCAGGCAGGACCGTGTGTGGTGACCCAGATCAAGACCGAAGAGAACGACGGCTACAGCGCCATCCAGGTAGGTTATATGGACAAGCGGGAAAAGCTGGTGAACAAGCCGCTCAAAGGTCAGTTTGACAAAGCAGGCGTTCCTTATAAAAGATATCTGAGGGAATTTAAGTTTGAGGATGCATCCGAATATGAAGTGGGCCAGGAGATCAAAGCGGATATCTTCCAGGTGGGGGACCACATTGATGCGACCGCGATCTCAAAAGGTAAAGGTTTCCAGGGCGCGATCAAGAGGCACGGACAGTCCAGAGGACCGATGACCCATGGTTCTAAGTATCACCGTCATGCAGGTTCCAACGGTGCAGCATCCGATCCCAGCAAGGTGTTCAAAGGCAAGAAGATGCCCGGCCAGATGGGGAATAAGAGAGTGACTGTCCAGAACCTGGAAGTGGTACAGGTGGACGTGGAGAATAACTTGCTGTTGATCAAAGGTGCTGTACCAGGACCGAGGAAGTCTATGGTCACCATCAAAGAGACAGTCAAGACGATCGTCTAACGGAGAAAGGAGGACTACTACAGATGGCAAACGTATCTGTTTATAATATGGAAGGCAATGAAGTCGGCACAATGGAATTGAACGATGCCGTATTCGGCGTGAAAGTGAATGAGCATCTGGTACATCAGGCAGTTGTGCGCCATTTGGCGAACAAACGCCAGGGGACACAGAAAGCGAAGACACGTGCTGAGGTCCGGGGCGGCGGAAGGAAGCCGTGGAGACAGAAAGGGACTGGCCATGCAAGGCAAGGTTCTATCCGTGCACCCCAGTGGACTGGCGGCGGCGTGGTATTCGCACCCGTACCCAGAGATTATTCCAAGAAGATGAATAAGAAAGAGAAGAGGGCTGCCCTCAAGTCGGCGCTCACATCCAGGGTGGAGGCAGACAAGCTGATCGTTCTGGAGAGCCTGAAACTGGATCAGATCAAGACAAAAGAGATGGTGAGAGTCTTAGATAACCTGAAAGTGAAAAAAGCACTGGTAGTCATGCCGGAAGTGGATCAGAATGTTATGTTGTCCACGAGGAATATCCCGAATGTGGATACGATCGATGCCAGGATGCTGAATGTATATGACGTGATGAGATACAGCACGGTGATCATGACAAAAGATGCCGTAGCTTCGATCGAGGAGGTGTACGCATAATGGCAAATATACAGTACTATGATGTTATATTGAAGCCGGTGATCACAGAAAAGAGCATGGAGCTCATGGGCAGGAAGGAATACACCTTCTTTGTACATCCCGAAGCCAACAAGACGATGATCAAAGAGGCTGTAGAGAAGATGTTCGAAGGGACAAAAGTGAAAAGGGTAAATACCATGAACCTGCCAGGAAAGAAGAAGAGACGGGGGATGGTATATGGGCGGACAGCCAAGAGGAAGAAAGCGATCGTTGCATTGACAGAAGACAGTAAAGATATTGAGATCTTCGAAGGCTTATAAGCCGGAAGTTTGAAAGGAGAGTCACAATGGGAATCAAATCATACAAACCATATACCCCTTCCAGAAGACATATGACTGGTTCTGATTTCTCTGAGATCACGAAGAAAAAGCCTGAGAAATCGTTAGTTGTATCTTTGAAGAAGAATGCGGGCCGCAACAATCAGGGAAAGATCACATGCAGGCACAGAGGGGGCGGCAGCAGGAGAAAATACAGACTGATCGACTTTAAGAGGAGAAAAGATGATATCCCGGCAACTGTAAAGAGCATCGAATACGATCCAAACAGATCGGCGAATATCGCACTGCTCGCATATGCAGACGGAGAGAAGACTTATATCATCGCACCGGAAGGCCTGAAAGTAGGCCAGAAACTGATGAACGGCGAACATGCGGAAGTACGCACAGGAAACTGTCTCCCCATGTCAGTGATCCCTGTAGGTACATTGATCCACAACATCGAACTGTATCCGGGCAGAGGCGGACAGCTGGCGCGTTCAGCAGGGAACAGCGCGCAGCTCATGGCGAAAGAGGGTAAATATGCGACTGTGCGCCTTCCTTCCGGCGAGATGCGTATGGTGCCAATCGTCTGCCGCGCTACCATCGGTGTAGTGGGCAACGGCGACCACAATCTGATCAACGTAGGTAAAGCCGGACGCAAACGCCACATGGGCATCCGTCCTACAGTACGTGGTTCTGCCATGAACCCCAACGACCATCCGCATGGTGGTGGTGAAGGTAAGACAGGTATCGGACGTCCGGGACCGTGTACTCCGTGGGGCAAACCTGCACTTGGCTTGAAGACAAGGAAGAAGAACAAGCAGTCCAACAAGTACATCGTCCGGAGAAGAGATGGCAAGGCATTAGCAAAATAAAGGAGGTTAGAGCATGGCTCGTTCACTGAAAAAAGGACCGTTTGCAGATAAAAGTTTATTGAAAAAAGTAGATGCTTTGAATGCTGCCAACGAAAAGACAGTTATCAAAACATGGTCACGCCGTTCCACGATCTTCCCTTCGTTTGTGGGTCATACGTTTGCGGTCCATGACGGAAGGAAACATGTGCCGGTGTATGTGACAGAAGATATGGTGGGTCATAAATTAGGAGAATTCGTGGCGACCAGGACTTACCGGGGACATGGCAAGGATGAGAAGAAATCAGGGGTGCGCCGGTGATCTGTGAGGATCGGCGCCCGATAGTTTAGATAAGATCCAGAAACAAGGAGCGAAAGGAGGATTCTAAAATCCATGGCAAAAGGACATAGATCCCAGATCAAAAGAGCAAGAAATGCAAATAATAGAGAGACAAGACCGCATGCAAGATTATCCTACGCGCGCGTATCCGTGCAGAAAGCTTGTTTTGTGTTGGATGCCATCCGTGGAAAAGATGTACAGACAGCACTTGGCATCCTGACTTATAGCCCAAGGTATGCGTCCAGTCTGATCAAGAAGTTATTGGAGTCTGCCATTGCAAATGCTGAGAACAACCAGGGACTGATCGGAGAGAACCTGTATATCGCCCAGTGTTACGCCAATAAAGGGCCGACGATGAAGCGTATCAAACCCAGGGCACAAGGCAGGGCTTACCGTATCGAGAAAAGGACGAGTCATATCACCATCATATTGGATGAGAGATAAGGAGGGAAAAGATGGGACAGAAAGTTAATCCACATGGCCTTCGCGTGGGCATCATCAAAGACTGGGATTCAAGATGGTATGCGGAAAGGGATTTTGCAGATTATCTGATCGAGGATTACAACATCCGCAAATTTTTAAAGAAAAAATTATATACAGCCGGTATCTCCAAGATCGAGATCGAGAGGGCTTCCGACCGTGTGAAGATCATCATCTATACAGCGAAACCAGGTATCGTCATCGGCAAGGGCGGCTCAGAGATCGAGAAAGTAAAGAAAGAACTGCAGAAATATACAGATAAAAAACTGATCGTTGACATCAAAGAAGTAAAAAGGCCAGACAGGGATGCGCAGCTGGTGGCAGAGAATATCGCACTCCAGCTGGAGAACCGTATCTCCTTCCGCCGCGCTATGAAATCTACCATGAGCAGGACGATGAAAGCGGGCGCAAAAGGGATCAAGACTGCTGTATCCGGACGGTTGGGAGGCGCGGATATGGCCCGTACAGAATTTTACAGCGAGGGGAACATCCCGCTGCAGACACTTCGCGCAGATATTGATTATGGATTTGCTGAAGCAGATACCACATATGGAAAAGTCGGCGTAAAAGCCTGGATCTATAATGGCGAAGTTCTTCCAACAAAAGGAGAAAAGGAAGGGAGCGATAAATAATCATGTTAATGCCTAAGAGAGTAAAACATCGTAAGCAGTTCCGTGGATCCATCAGAGGAAAAGCGATGAGGGGCAATAAGATCAATTATGGCGAGTACGGATTGGTCGCTACAGAGCCATGTTGGATCAGATCCAACCAGATCGAGGCAGCCCGTATTGCCATGACAAGATATATCAAGAGGGGCGGCCAGGTATGGATCAAGATCTTCCCGGACAAACCGGTGACGGCAAAACCGGCAGAGACACGTATGGGTTCCGGTAAAGGTGCCGTGGAATATTGGGTAGCAGTGGTAAAACCAGGACGCGTGATGTTTGAGATAGCAGGCGTTTCGGAAGAGATCGCACGTGAGGCATTGCGTCTGGCAATGCATAAACTTCCATGTAAATGTAAAATTGTCTCTCGCGCAGACTTAGAAGGCGGTGATCACAATGAAGATTAATAAATTTTTAGAGGATTTAAGGACAAAATCTGACACGGAATTGAGAGAAGAATTAGTAGCTGCCAAGAAAGAACTTTTCAATTTAAGGTTCCAGAATGCAACCAATCAATTGGACAATACCAGCAGGATCAAAGAAGTCCGCAGGAATATTGCCAGGATCCAGACAGTGATCGCTCAGAAAGCAGCTGCTGCGAAATAACAATGGAGGTATCAGTCGTGGAAAGAAATCTTAGAAAGACCCGCGTAGGTAAAGTGATGAGCAATAAGATGGACAAGACCATTGTTGTTGCGATCGAAGATCATGTAAAACATCCTCTTTATAAAAAGATCGTAAAGAGAACATATAAATTAAAAGCTCATGATGAAAACAATGAGTGCAGTATTGGCGATACCGTGAAAGTCATGGAGACAAGGCCTCTGTCCAAGGAAAAGAGATGGAGACTTGTGGAGATCGTTGAGAAAGTAAAATAATATAAGGAGGAAGATCCCATGATCCAACAGGAAAGCAGACTGAAAGTTGCTGACAATACAGGCGCAAAAGAGATCTTGTGTATCCGCGTATTGGGCGGTTCTACAAGAAGATATGGAAAGATCGGAGATGTGATAGTAGCTACTGTCAAAGATGCAACACCAGGCGGCGTTGTCAAAAAAGGAGATGTGGTCCGTGCAGTGATCGTGCGTACGGTGAACAAGACCCGCCGTGCAGATGGTTCTTATATCAGGTTCGACGAAAATGCCGCTGTGATCATCAAGGAAGATATGACCCCCAGGGGGACGCGTATCTTTGGGCCAGTAGCTCGTGAATTGCGTGAGAAGCACTTTATGAAGATCGTTTCTCTCGCTCCGGAAGTATTATAGGAGGGCGACCGATGGTAAAGATAAGAATAGGTGATACGGTAAAGGTTATAGCCGGTAAAGATAAAGATAAAGAAGGAAAAGTCATCGCTGTAGACAGAAAAAGGAACAGGGTGATCGTGGATGGCGTGAATAAAGTGACGAAACACACAAAACCTTCTATCACAAACCAACAGGGTGGTATTATCCAGAAAGAAGCCCCCATCGATATGTCAAATGTGATGTATGTCCACAAAGGGCAGGCGACCAGGATCGGGTTCAAGATCTTGGATGACGGCCGCAAAGTCCGTGTGGCGAAGAAAACCGGAGAAGTGATCGACTAAGAAGAGAGGAGGGCAAACAAGTGAGTAGGCTTAGAGATATCTACAAAAATGAGATCGTGGACGCCATGATGAAAAAATTTGGATACAAGAATGTACTGGAAGTGCCGAAACTCCATAAGATCGTTGTGAATATGGGTGTGGGTGAAGCGAAAGAGAATGCGAAGATCCTGGATTCCGCCATTGCGGATATGCAGATCATCACCGGCCAGAAGGCGATCCCCTGTAAGGCAAAGAAGTCAGTGGCGAACTTTAAGATAAGGGAAGGGATGCCGATCGGGTGCAAGACAACACTCAGGGGCGAGAAGATGTATGAATTCGCAGACCGTCTGATCAACCTGGCTCTCCCCAGGGTACGTGACTTCCGCGGTGTGAACCCCAATGCATTTGACGGCAGGGGCAACTACGCGCTGGGACTTAAAGAGCAGCTGATATTCCCTGAGATCGAATACGATAAGATCGATAAAGTAAGGGGTATGGATGTGATCTTCGTCACAACAGCCCATACAGATGAAGAGGCCAGGGAATTGTTGAGACTATTTAATATGCCATTCGCAAGTTAAGGAGGAGAGATCCATGGCGAAAAAAGCAATGAAGATCAAACAACAGCGCAAAGCAAAATTTTCCACCAGGGAATATAACCGTTGCAGGATCTGCGGCCGTCCCCATGCATATCTGAGAAAATATGGGGTCTGCAGGATCTGTTTCCGTGAATTGGCGTATAAGGGCCAGATACCTGGCGTAAAGAAAGCTAGCTGGTAGACCAGACATGTAAAGTCTAACAAGGAATGAGGAGGAAACTTACATGACAATGAGTGATCCCATTGCGGATATGCTGACAAGGATCCGCAATGCTAATATTGCAAAACATGATACTGTAGATGTCCCTGCATCTAAGATGAAGATCGCGATCGCAAATATCTTATTGGATGAGGGATACATCGCAAAATACGATCTGGTGGACGATGGAAATTTTAAGACCATCCGTATCACATTGAAATACGGTGAAAATAAAAATGAGAAGATCATCACTGGTCTGAAGAGGATCTCCAAGCCAGGCCTGCGTGTGTATGTGGGGAGGGATGAGCTGCCGAGAGTCCTGGGAGGACTTGGGATCGCGATCATCTCTACGAACAAAGGTGTGATCACAGACAAAGTGGCCAGAAGAGAAGGCGTGGGCGGAGAAGTCTTGGCATTTATCTGGTAAGATGGCGAGAGACAGCCAGAACTGAAAACAGAAGGGGAAGTCATAGGGACCCCTTCCGACAATCTAAGTAAGGAGGAAAGAAAAATGTCACGTATCGGGAGATTACCGGTGACCATACCTGCCGGTGTGACCGTTGAGATCAAAGAAAAGAACCATGTAACTGTAAAAGGACCGAAAGGGACGCTTGAAAAGGCACTCCCCGTAGAAATGGAGATCAAGTTGGAAGACGGGACAGTCGTAGTCAGCCGTCCCAATGATCTCAAGAAGATGAAATCTCTGCACGGACTGACCAGGTCCCTGATCCAAAATATGGTGACAGGCGTCCACGAAGGCTATAAGAAGGAGCTGGAAGTGAACGGCGTTGGTTACAGGGCTGCAAAACAGGGCAAGAAACTGGTGCTGAACTTAGGATTTTCCCATCCGGTGGAGATGGAAGATCCGGAAGGTCTGGAATCTAAGGTAGACGGCAACAAGATCACTGTTGAAGGGATCGATAAACAGCAGGTAGGGCAGTATGCCGCTGAGATCAGGGATAAGAGGAGACCGGAGCCGTATAAAGGCAAAGGTATCAAGTATGTCGATGAGGTGATCAGACGTAAAGTTGGAAAGACCGGTAAGAAATAAATAAGGAGTGTGTGAAAATGGTTAAGAAGATTTCAAGAGCGAAAGTCCGTCAGAAAAAGCATAGAAGGATACGTCATCGCCTGAGCGGTACAACACAGGCTCCTCGTTTGGCCGTGTTCAGGAGCAACAGCCATATGTATGCGCAGATCATAGACGATACGGTGGGCAGGACTCTGGTATCCGCATGTACTCTCCAGGAAGAGGTAAGAGCAGGCTTAGAGCATACTAATAACATAGAAGCTGCTGCAAAAGTAGGCGAAGTGATCGGGAAGAGAGCAGTTGAAAAAGGCATCAAAAAAGTGGTATTCGACAGAGGCGGCTTTTTATATCATGGAAAAGTCAAAGCTTTAGCTGATGCAGCAAGAGAAGCTGGGTTAGAATTCTAGAAAAGGAGGAGAAGACACATGAGACGCAATATCATTGATGCCAGTCAGCTTGAGTTAGAAGATAAAGTAGTAGCCATCAAACGTGTAACGAAAGTTGTCAAGGGCGGCCGTAATTTCCGTTTCACTGCGCTGGTCGTCGTAGGCGATGGCAATGGGCATGTGGGTGCCGGCCTGGGAAAAGCGACAGAGATCCCTGAGGCGATCCGCAAAGGCAAAGAAGACGCGATGAAGAAGATGATCACCGTAGCCAGGGATGATAATGAGAGCATCACCCACGATCTCATCGGGAAATTTGGCAGTGCGCAGGTCTTGTTGAAGAAGGCTCCGGAAGGTACTGGAGTGATCGCCGGTGGGCCGGTCCGTGCAGTGATCGAGTTGGCTGGGATCAAAAACATCCGTACAAAATCCCTTGGCTCCAATAATAAGCAAAACGTTGTGCTGGCCACGATCGAGGGTCTGAGACAGCTGAAGACTCCAGAGGAAGTGGCAAGGCTGCGTGGAAAATCTGTAAAAGAGATCATTGGATAAGGAGGGCTGAAAAATGGCTGATAAATTAAAGATCACGCTTGTAAGATCTACGATCGGAGCGATCCCAAAACACAGGAAGACAGTAAAAGCCATGGGCCTGCGGAAACTCAATAAGACTGTGTTGATGCCCGATAACCCTGCAGTCAGAGGGATGATCCGGCAGGTACAGCATTTAGTGAAAGTTGAAGAGGTACAGGTAGAAGACTAGAGGAGGTGTCAAAATGGAATTATATGATCTGAAACCGGCAAAAGGTTCTACGCATGACCGTTTCCGCAAAGGCCGCGGGCATGGTTCAGGCAACGGCAAGACTGCCGGTAAGGGACACAAAGGCCAGTTGGCACGTTCTGGTGCTAAGAAAGCCGGGTTTGAAGGCGGTCAGATGCCTTTGTACAGACGTATCCCTAAAAGAGGGTTTACGAATAGGAATTCAAAAGAGATCGTGATCATCAATGTGGAAGAGCTGGAGCGCCGTTTTGAGGATGGTGCCGAGGTCACGATCGAAGGCCTTTTGAGCAGCGGTGCGATCTCCCATAAGAAAGACGGAGTAAAAGTCCTTGGGAATGGGGATCTGACGAAAAAGCTGCATGTTAAAGTCAATGCATTCAGTGCCAGCGCGAAAGAAAAGATCGAAGCGGCTGGCGGAACGGCAGAGGTGGTTTAATGTTCGAAGGCGTGGCAAACGTATTCAAAGTAAAAGATATCAGGCGTAGATTATTCTTTCTATTAGTGATGATCATTGTGATCCGTATCGGGTCACAATTGCCTGTCCCTGGAACAGATGGGGAATACTTTAAAAATTGGTTTGAGAGCCAGTCGGGAGATGCATTCAATTTTTTTGATGCATTCACTGGGGGATCATTTACGCAGATGTCTATCTTTGCGTTAAATATCACTCCCTATATCACTTCATCCATCATCATGCAGCTTTTGACCATTGCTATACCAAAATTGGAAGAGATGCATAAAGACGGTGAAGAGGGCAGGAAGAAGATCGCGTCGATCACCCGTTATCTGACCATAGGTCTTTCTGTTTTTGAAGGGATTGCCATGTCCATCGGTTTTGGCCGTCAGGGGTTGATCCCAGTATTATCTTCCAGTTCAGGTTCTTCAACATTTGAAAAGGTTGCGGCTGCGTTTGTAGTGGTTGTGTGTCTGACTGCCGGCTCGGCCATGCTGATGTGGATCGGGGAACGCATAACAGAAAAAGGTGTGGGGAACGGTATCTCGATTGTGCTGACGATCAATATCGTATCTACGATGCCAAGTGATTTTGTTGGATTATACGAGACTTTTGTGAAGGGCAAGACGATCGCAAAAGGAGCGCTGGCAGCATTGATCATCTGTGCGATCATATTGGCGATGATCGTGTTTGTACTGATCTTGAATGATGCGACCAGAAAGATCCCTGTACAGTATTCTAAGAAGATGCAGGGGAGGAAGATGGTAGGAGGACAATCCTCACATATCCCCCTTAAGGTGAACACTGCGGGTGTCATCCCCATCATCTTCGCGTCGTCCATCATGTCATTCCCTACAGTCATCGCCAGTTTCCTGGGCAGGGCCAATGGGACAGGCATGGGCGGAGAAGTCTTGAGGATGCTGTCTTCCAACAACTGGTGTGATCCGGAAAGACCCATTTATTCTATCGGACTGCTGATCTATGTGGTGCTGGTCATCTTCTTCGCTTATTTCTATACATCTATCACATTCAATCCTATAGAAGTGGCAGATAATATGAAAAAGCAAGGGGGCTTCATACCTGGTATCCGTCCAGGGAAAGCGACCACCGATCACCTGACAAAGATCTTGAGCTATATCATCTTCATAGGTGCTGCAGGGCTGGTGATCGTGGCCATCATCCCATTTTTCTTTAATGGTATGTTTGGCGCACAGGTATCTTTTGGAGGGACCTCGATCATCATCGTTGTAGGTGTAGTCTTAGATACGATCAAACAGATCGAGTCCATGATGTTGGTGCGTAACTATAAAGGTTTTTTAAATGAATAGATCATCGATAAGGTTGTGGTGGCAGCGCCGCAGCCTTTGGTGATATTTTCTGGGCAGGAGGTAGTGATTATGAGGATCATCATGCTGGGTGCGCCAGGGGCTGGCAAAGGGACACAGGCTAAAAAGATCGCAGAGAGATATAAGATCCCCCATATATCCACAGGGGATATCTTCCGTGCAAATATCAAAAATGAGACAGAGCTGGGAAAGAAAGCAAAGGCTTATATGGATCAGGGGATGCTGGTGCCGGATGAGTTGACGATCAGTCTCGTGATGGATCGGTTCAAAGAGCCAGATGCTGAAAATGGCTATGTATTGGACGGCTTTCCGCGGACGATCCCCCAGGCAGAGAGTCTGGATGCGGCATTGAGGGAGGATGGCAGTCAGATCGATCACGCTGTGAACGTGGATGTGCCGGATGGGGCCATCATCGAGCGTATGTCCGGGAGAAGGGCATGTGTGAATTGTGGGGCTACATATCATCTCCAATATGCAGCGCCGAAAAAAGAAGGTGTATGTGATCATTGTGGGGACGGGCTGATCCTCCGCGATGATGATAAGCCGGAAACAGTAGAGAAACGTCTGAAGGTCTATCATGACCAGACACAGCCGCTGATCGAATATTATGCACAAAAGGGTGTCTTAAAAGAAGTAGATGGGACGCAGGGTCTGGAGGAAGTATTCAGCCAGATCACAGCGGTCTTAGGAGAGTAAGGGATGTCAGTATCAATCAAGTCATCGAGTGAGATCAAACGGATGAGGGAAGCCGGACGCTTGTTAGAGCAGGTACACAATGAATTGGCAAAGATGATCAGGCCTGGGATCTCCACCTGGGAGATCGACAGGGTAGGTGAGGAACTGATACGCAGCCGGGGATGTGTGCCGAATTTTCTTGATTACAATGGTTTTCCAGCTTCATTTTGTATCTCAGTGAATGATGAAGTAGTCCATGGGATACCTTCCAAGGACCGGATACTCCAGGAGGGAGATATCATCAGCCTTGATGCCGGTCTGATATACAGGGATTATCATTCAGATGCCGCCAGGACCTACGGGGTCGGAGAGATATCGGAGGATGCCCGCAAGCTGATCGATGTGACACGGGAGAGTTTTTTTGAAGGTTTGAGATACGCAAAAGCGGGGAAACATCTATTTGAGATCTCCGGGGCTATCGGCTCTTATGCGGAACGTTTTGGCTATGGGGTCGTGCGGGATCTGGTGGGGCATGGGATCGGGACAAAGCTCCATGAAGAACCGCAGATACCTAATTTCAAACAGAAAAGGCGGGGGATGAGATTGTATCCAGGTATGACCCTTGCCATCGAACCGATGATCAATGAGGGACGTGCGGATGTGGTGTGGCTGGATGACGACTGGACAGTAGTGACAGAAGACGGCTCGCGTTCCGCCCATTATGAAAATACTATCTTGATAACGGACGGAGAGCCGGAGATATTAACACTAACGGAATCATTACAATAATCCATAGGAGGTTTCCATGTCGAAAGCAGATGTGATCGAAGTAGAAGGTGTTGTGCTGGAGAAACTGCCCAATGCCATGTTCAAAGTGCAGTTGGAGAATAAACATGTGGTGCTGGCCCACATCAGCGGCAAACTGCGTATGAATTTTATCCGTATTTTACCTGGTGACAAAGTGACTATTGAGCTTTCTCCCTATGACTTGTCTAAAGGACGGATCATTTGGAGAGATAAATAAATAATGCTTGCAAAATGGAAAATATTTTGGTACAATAGTAGACGAACTTTTGTGTTTTGTACAAAGCTGTAGATTTGATTTGATAACGGAAGGAGGATCTCCAGTGAAAGTAAGGTCATCTGTAAAGCCCATTTGTGATAAATGCAAGATCATCAAGAGAAAGGGACGTATCAGAGTCATCTGTGAAAATCCCAAGCATAAACAAAGACAAGGTTAAAGGGCTTTCAAAGTCAAAAAAAGGTTCAAAGTTTAGGCGCAGCAGTAGGAACCACCCGGGTGTGTTGTTCCGCTGTTTATATATCGAGGGCACAGACATCCAGTAAAGCCAGTAAAAGGACATCCGCTGGATGGCTGTCATGTAAGCAGTCATGGACAGTCTTCACATTCATACGCCTAATACCGGGGATCACCCGGAAAGGCTGCGTGTTATCTGATGCGGCTGGGTGCTGATCAGAGTGGAACGTATTCTGGGGCACCCCAGTTAGGAAAAGATCATCGTGGAACAAATAAGTCTTGTAAGAGAGATGAGGAGGAAATTATGGCTCGTATAGCTGGTGTGGACTTACCGAGAGATAAACGTGTAGAGATCGGCCTGACCTATATCTATGGGATCGGCAGGGCAACTTCTAATAAGCTGTTGGAAAAGGCTGGAGTGGATCCAGATACCCGTGTCAGGGATCTGACAGACGGGGAAGTGAATAAGATCCGTGAAGCGATCGAGGAGACCTGTATCGTGGAAGGTGACCTGCGCAGGGAGATCGCCATGAATATCAAGAGGCTCCAGGAGATCGGATGTTACAGGGGGATCCGTCACAGGAAAGGCCTGCCTGTCCGTGGTCAGAATACCAAGACGAACGCCAGGACAAGGAAAGGACCGAAGCGGACGGTCGCTAATAAGAAGAAATAGTAAAACTCGGAAATCATTATGTATAGAAAGTGTAGGTTAGTTTAAATGGCAAAAGCGACAAAGAAAACGACAAAACGTCGTGTCAAGAAAAACGTTGAACGGGGACAGGCACATATCCAGTCATCTTTTAACAATACCATCGTTACGTTGACGGATACCGAAGGTAATGCTCTCTCATGGGCGAGCGCCGGCGGCCTGGGCTTTAAAGGTTCAAGGAAATCTACTCCCTATGCAGCACAGATGGCGGCAGAGACTGCTGCAAAAGCTGCTTTGGTGCATGGTCTGAAGACGGTGGATGTAATGGTAAAAGGTCCTGGATCCGGAAGAGAAGCTGCGATCAGGGCTCTGCAGGCATGTGGCTTGGCAGTGACGAGTATCCGTGACGTGACACCCGTTCCCCATAACGGTTGTCGTCCCCCGAAACGTCGTAGAGTATAGATCCGTTGTGATCATCCAGAAAATGTTGATACGTTTATTCATTGATATCGATCAGGAGGTAGCTAAACATGGCAGTAAATCGTGTGCCAGTATTAAAAAGATGCAGATCTTTAGATCTAGATCCTATGTATCTGGGGATCAATAAAAAATCTACAAGGCAGCTGCGCAGGACCAACCGGAAGATCTCCGAATACGGCCTTCAGCTGCGGGAAAAACAGAAAGCAAAATTTATTTATGGCGTATTGGAAAAACCTTTCCGCAATTATTATAAAAAAGCCGATAAGATGCCCGGCATGACAGGTGCGAACTTGATGGCGCTCTTGGAACGCAGGCTGGATAACGTGATCTTCCGTCTGGGCTTTGCAAGGACCAGGAGGGAAGCGAGACAGATCGTTGGCCACAAACATGTGACAGTGAACGGAAAAGTAGTGAGCATCCCTTCTTTCCTGGTAAAAGCAGGTGATGTGGTCGAGATCAGGGAGAAATGCAAAGGCTCCGAGAGGTACAAAAGTGTCCTGGAGATGACCGGGGGCAGACTTGTGCCGGAGTGGTTGGATTCTGATCAGGAGGCGCTCAAAGGGGTCGTTAAGGAAATACCAGCAAGAGAAGTGATCGATGTTCCTGTGAACGAGATGCTTATCGTCGAGTTATACTCTAAATAATAGGTAACACCCAAGGAGGTGTCTGATAGTGTTTGATTTTAATAAGCCAAAGATTGAGATTACGGATATTTCCGAAGATAGAAAATACGGCAGATTTGTAGTTGAGCCTTTGGAAAGAGGATATGGGACTACTCTGGGAAATTCGCTCAGGCGGATCATGCTCTCCTCCTTGCCGGGAGCTGCGGTCAGCCAGGTGAAGATCGACGGGGTACTCCATGAATTCAGCTCGATCCCCGGTGTGAAAGAAGACGTGACGGAAATCATCATGAACCTGAAGAGCCTCGCGATCCGGAATAGGAGTACGGATAATGAACCAAAGGTTGCCTATATAGAGTGTGAAGGGAAAGGCGTTGTGACTGCCGCAGATATCCAGGTGGAACAGGATATAGAGATCATGAATCCTGACCTGGTGATCGCCACTTTAAATGGTGGGAAAGACTGCAGGCTTGGAATGGAATTGACCATCACAAAGGGCAGGGGGTATGTCAGTTCAGAAAAGGGCAAGACGGAAGATATGCCTATAGGGGTCATCGCTATTGATTCCATCTATACACCTGTAGAACGTGTGAACTTAACTGTAGAGAATACTCGTGTTGGTCAGATCACAGATTTCGATAAATTAACTCTTGATGTATATACAAATGGCACATTAGACCCGGATGAAGCAGTGAGCCTTGCGGCAAAAGTCCTCAGTGAACATCTGAGATTGTTTATCGATCTGTCCGAGAATGCTAAAACGGCTGAGGTGATGATCGAGAAAGAAGACAATGAGAAGGAAAAGGTACTGGAGATGAGTATCGACGAATTGGAATTGTCTGTGCGCTCTTTCAATTGTCTGAAGAGGGCTGGGATCAATACTGTAGAAGAGCTGTGCAACAGGACATCAGAGGATATGATGAAAGTAAGGAATCTGGGACGCAAGTCATTAGAAGAAGTATTGGCAAAATTAAAAGAACTCGGTCTGCAGCTACAGCCTGTAGAGGAGTGATATAGAAAAGTGGATGCCTGGCACTTGTCAGTAAGCCCGATGAGCATGGCAGGAAAGCCCCACAGATGGAGGATTTAAAAATGGCAAAATACAGAAAATTAGGTAGAACATCCAGCCAGAGGAAGGCTCTTTTACGGAACCAGGTGACGAACCTGTTGTATCATGGGAAGATCATCACCACTGAGAGCAAAGCGAAAGAAGTACGTAAGATCGCGGAAGGTCTGATCGCTATGGCTGTCAGGGAAAAAGATAATTTTGAGATGGTGACTGTGACTGCAAAAGTTGCCAAGAAAGATGCAAACGGCAAACGGGAGAAAAAGATCGTAGACGGTAAGAAAGTATCTGTTTTTGAAGAAGTCCAGAAAGAGATCAAAAAAGACTCCCCTTCCAGGCTCCATGCCAGGAGACAGATGCTGAAAGTATTCTATCCGGTGAAAGAAGTTCCCAGCAAGAATGCCGGAAGAAAGAGGAATACGAAACAAGTAGATATGGTAGGCAAGATGTTTGATGAGATCGCACCGAAGTATGAGGGACGTAACGGTGGGTATACACGTATCGTGAAGATCGGACCAAGAAAAGGTGACGCCGCTATGGAAGTAGTGTTGGAATTGGTATAAGCAGTGATGATGAGGGACGCGGCGTAGCTGCGTCCTTTTTTGCTCATGATCAAGGAGGAGATAGATGATCAGCCAGGAGTTTCACAGAAGCAGGAGGGCGCTTTACCGGGATATTTTGAAAGATAACTCGATGGGATTTGTTTTTTCCGGAGAGCAGAAAGGGGACAGAGGTGACCAGATGTTCCCATTCACGCCTTACGCGAATTTCTATTATCTGACAGGCTTCGAACAGCCGAGAGCAGTCTTTATGGCTGTGAAAGAGGATGGAAAGTACCGGGAGGTCTTGTTCATCGATCATCCGGATGAAAAAAAGCAGCGTTGGGAAGGGATCTCCTATACGAAAGAGAGTGTCAGTGCAGAGACGGGGATCGGACAGGTGGAATATCTGGAGAGATTTATGGAGAGTATCCCGCTCTTTGGCAGGAAAAATCTCATAGAGGATCTGTATGTGGATATCGCGAACTGGGAAAAAACTTTTACACAAGATCCAGCCCAGCGGTTTGCGGCAAAAGTCCAGTCCAGTTATCCGTATATCCATATCCATAATACTTTCCATCAGATGAGCCTGATGCGGCAGGTGAAGACGGCAGAGGAGATAGGGCTCCACAGGGAGGCATGCAGGATCACTGGCGAGGGTGTCAGGTATATGCTGGAAAATCTGGCGCCGGGGATGTATGAACACCAGGCGGAGGCGTATTTTGACTTTGTGCTGAAGAACAGCAATGCACTGCATGCCTTCCCTACGATCGCAGCTTCCGGGCCCAATGCGTGTATCCTCCACTATGTCTCCAACGATCGGATGATGCAGGAAGGGGATATGATATTATTCGATCTGGGGGCTGAATGGGGGCATTATGCGGCAGATGTGAGCCGCACCTATCCGGTCAGTGGGAGATTCACCCACCAGCAGAGAGAGCTTTACGAGGTGGTGTTAAGGGGACTGGATGCGGCTATCGCCTGGACCCGTCCTGGGCAGCCAAAAGACGAACTGCAAGAGATCAGTAAAGATGTCATGGCGGCTGAGCTGGTGAGACTGGGGATGATCCGGGAGAAAGATGAGATCTCCCGCTATTATTACCATGGTTCCGGACATTATATCGGACTGTATACACACGATGTGGGGGATGAACACGCCCTTCTGGAGGAAGATATGATGTTCACACTGGAACCAGGTCTTTATTTTCCTGAGTCAGGCATAGGCATCCGTATTGAAGACACGATCCTGGTGACAAAAGATGGATGTCAGGTCTTGACAGAAGATATCCCTAAGACTGTGGAAGAGATCGAAGCTTTTATGGCGGGGCGATAAGAGGGCGGGTATGGAGAAAAGATTATTTTTTGTATACAACCCCAGGGCTGGAAAAGGGCTGATCAAGACGAAGCTTGCTGATATCATCGATGTTTTTGTAAAGGCCGGGTATGAGACGATCGTATATCCCACACAGGCAGAGGGGGATGGCTATAAAAGAGTCATAGAATACCAGGCGGATGTGGATGCCGTGGTCTGCAGCGGCGGGGATGGGACCTTGGACGAGGTGGTCTCTGGATTGATGGCCTGCGGCAGTCATGTACCTGTGGGCTACATACCTGCGGGGAGTACAAATGATTTTGCCAGCAGCCTGTCTATACCGAAGGACATGGTAAAAGCAGCGGCGGCTGTTGCAAAAGGTGATATATATCGGTGTGATGTGGGACGTTTTAATGATGATTCGTTTGTATATATCGCCGCTTTTGGCTTGTTCACCGATGTGGCCTACGAGACAAATCAGAACCTGAAGAATATATTGGGGCACGTGGCGTATATCTTAGAGGGTGCGAAACGTCTTCTGGACATTAAATCTTATCACTGTGAGATCCAGGCGGAGGAGAGATCCCTGGAGGGTGAATTTATCTATGGGATGATCACCAATTCCCGTTCAGTGGGTGGGTTCAAGCATTTGACAGGGAAAAATGTGGATATGAGCGACGGGCTTTTTGAGGTGACCCTGATCCGGAGGCCCAAAAATCCTCTGGAATTAAATGAGATCATCACCTCTCTTTTGATGGCCGAGGACAGGACGGATATGATCCACTCTTTTAAGGCGGGCAGTATCACCATAAGATCCCAGGAATCTATTTCCTGGACGCTGGACGGCGAATATGGGGGCATCCACCAGCAGGTAGCGATCGAAAACCAAAAGCAGGCAATGAGCCTGTTTTTGGCAGAGCAATGACCCTTATTGTGGAGATCGCTGATATTCATCAAAAATGCAAAATCCACTTTATGAAATATTACTCTTGCATTTATCTCTGGTTTGGAGTATCTTATATTACAGATTTGGAATACAAATTCAGACGGACTTGAGAGGACAAAGGCGTTCCACATACGGGTGGAATGTCTTTTTTATTAGAGAGTGTTTGAAAAATGTACTGTGTCATGCAGTTGGCGTGGATGATCTTTCAAACAGGCTCAAAGAAAGGGAGAGGAAATGATGGGTGATCTGACCAAGGTAACAGAGATTTTCGGCGAAGATGTATTTAACGATTCTGTGATGCAGGAACGTCTTCCGAAGAAAGTATACAAAGAACTGAAAAAGACCATTGAAGAGGGAAAAGAACTCACATCGGAGATCGCGGATGTAGTGGCGCATGAGATGAAAGAGTGGGCCATCGAAAAAGGGGCGACCCATTTCTCACACTGGTTCCAGCCCTTGACAGGAGTGACGGCGGAAAAACACGATTCTTTTATCTCGGCACCATTGGAGAGCGGGAAAGTGCTCATGTCTTTTTCAGGAAAAGAGCTGATCAAAGGGGAACCGGATGCGTCCTCCTTCCCTTCCGGCGGTCTGCGGGCAACATTCGAGGCCAGAGGATATACAGTGTGGGACTGTACGTCTCCTGCATTTGTGCGTCATGATGCAGCGGGTGCGATCTTGTGCATCCCCACAGCTTTCTGCTCTTATACGGGAGAGGCTTTGGATCAGAAGACGCCGCTGCTGCGCTCTATGGAGGCCATCAACCGCCAGGCACTGCGTCTGGTGCGTCTGTTCGGGAACACGACTTCGAAAAAAGTCACCCCGTCTGTGGGACCGGAACAGGAATATTTCCTGGTGGATGAGAAGAAATTCCTGCAGAGGAAGGATCTGATCTATACGGGACGCACACTCTTTGGTGCCATGCCTCCGAAGGGCCAGGAGCTGGATGATCATTATTTTGGTACGATCCGCCAGAGGATCGCGTCTTATATGAAGAATGTCAACGAAGAGTTGTGGAGACTGGGCGTGACAGCGAAGACCCAGCATAATGAAGTCGCCCCGGCCCAGCATGAGATCGCCACGATCTACGACCAGGCGAACATCGCCGTGGATCACAACCATATCGTGATGCAGACCCTGAAGAGAGTGGCTTGTGAGCATGGAATGAAATGTCTGCTCCATGAGAAACCTTTTGCCGGGGTGAATGGTTCAGGTAAGCATAATAACTGGTCGATCATCACAGACGACGGGATCAATCTCCTGGAACCAGGGAAGACGCCTCATGAAAATATCCAGTTTCTGCTGGTGCTGACTTGTATCCTGAAAGCGGTAGATACCCATGCGGATCTTCTGCGGGAATCTGCTGCGGACGTGGGCAACGATCACAGGCTGGGCGCGAATGAAGCGCCGCCGGCAATCATCTCCATTTTCCTGGGCGAGCAGCTGGAGGATGTGCTTGAGCAGCTGATCAGCACAGGGACAGCGACTCACAGTCTGAAAGGCGGCAAACTCCAGACAGGTGTCAAGACCCTTTCCGATCTGGCAAAAGATGCCACAGACAGGAACCGTACATCGCCCTTTGCTTTTACGGGAAACAAGTTCGAGTTCCGTATGGTGGGATCCAGGGATTCCATCGCTTCACCGAATATCGTGCTGAATACCATCATCGCGGAGGCATTTAAAGAGGCCTGTGATGTGCTGGAGAAAGCAGACGACTTTAATATGGCTGTACATGACCTGATCAAAGAATATGCTACGGAACACCAGAGGATCGTCTTTAACGGAAACGGTTATTCAGAAGAGTGGATCAAAGAAGCGGAGCGCAGAGGGCTGCCCCATCACAGATCCATGGTGGAGACGATCCCGTCCCTGGTCACATCGAAAGCGATCAAACTGTTTGAGAGTTTCGGGGTCTATACAAAGGCGGAGCTGGAATCCCGTGCAGAGATCATGTATGAACACTATGCAAAAGCCATCAACATCGAGGCTAGGGTCATGATCGATATAGCCAGCAAACAGATCATACCGGCTGTGATCAAATATGTGACGAAACTGGCAGAGTCCATCAATACCATAAAGACCGCAGGCGCTGTGGA
Source organism: uncultured Lachnospiraceae bacterium (assembly GCA_947652925.1). Lineage (GTDB taxonomy): Bacteria > Bacillota > Clostridia > Lachnospirales > Lachnospiraceae > MGBC164599. Next base: position 323 of record CANTEW010000048.1, on the reverse strand, counting down.
TGTGAGCGTACAGGAAGAGCTGCTGGCAGAATGTTCAGCTCTCCTGGTAGAGACAAAGAAGAGTCTCCATGCATTGATGGAGCTGGCAGAACAGGGTTCAGCTATGCAGGAAGGAAAAGAGCAGGCAGAGTTTTATTATCGTAAGATCATGCCGGCGATGGAAGCATTGCGCACGCCAGTAGACAAACTGGAGATGCTGGTGGATAAGGACATGTGGCCGATGCCGTCTTATGGGGATCTGATCTTTGAAGTATAAGATATGAATAGGTAAAAAACGGAGCGAAGGTGCTTGTAGAGATACAGTACACTTGGCTCCTTTTTTA
>CANTEW010000047.1 GCA_947652925.1 uncultured Lachnospiraceae bacterium | reverse complement strand
AGCTAGATCCCACTAAATTTGAGATCACTGATATCGCAAAGACCAGCGTCTGCCCTTTGGCGAAAGCGATCCGTACGGAACTGCGCAAACGAGGTATCCGGAAAGTCAAAGTGCTTTATTCTAAGGAAAAGCCTGTCAAGCACACGCGGACAGAAGAGGGTAAGAGTGTACCGGGGAGCATTTCTTTTGTACCCAGTGTGGCAGGGCTTTTTATCGCGGCTGAAGTGGTGAAGGACCTTCTGCAGGATCTAACTGTTAACAAGGCAGGAAATAGGAGTGAGATGGAGCAGGATGGAAAATTTAAGCGGTTTGTTTCAGGAAATCATGGACAGTCAAAGGGTAATGGAACAGGAACCAATGGATAGGCATACCACTTTCCGTATTGGCGGGCCGGCGGATCATTTTCTGCAGCCGCGGGATGCGGGAGAACTCCAACGGATCATAGATATCTGCGAGCGGGAGCAGGTCCCCTGGTTTATCATGGGCAATGGGAGCAATCTCTTGGTCAGTGACCGGGGTTATCGGGGTGTGGTCATCCAACTGTATCGGAATATGGCGCAGATCTCTATAGAAGGATGCCGTATGACAGCACAGGCAGGCGCTCCTCTCACAGCTCTTTCGAAACGGGCTATGGACGCTTCTCTGTCTGGTCTTGAATTTGCAGGAGGTATCCCGGGGACTCTGGGAGGCGCAGTGGCTATGAACGCGGGTGCTTACGGCGGGGAGATGAAAGATGTGCTGGAAGAGGTGCGGGTACTCGACCGTTCTGGACGTCAGTCATCTCTGCAGGCGGATCAGTTGGAGATGGGCTACCGGACCAGTGTGATCAAAACAGAAGGATATATCGTCCTGGAAGCAGTCCTCAAACTGCATCCCGGGGATGCAGGCATGATCCGGGATACGATGCAGGATCTTGCTAAGAGACGGGCGAGCAAACAGCCTTTGGAGTATCCAAGCGCCGGGAGTACTTTTAAGCGTCCGGAAGGGTATTTTGCGGGAAAATTGATCATGGATGCGGGGCTTAAAGGCTATCGGTCAGGCGATGCTCAGGTCTCGGAAAAACACTGCGGATTTGTGATCAACCGCGGTCATGCCACCGGGGCGGATGTGGCGGCTGTGATGAGTCATGTGAAAAAAAAGGTCAGGGAGCAGTTCCAGGTAGAACTGGAACCGGAAGTGAGATTTTTGGGGGATTTTTCTGGGATATATGATGAAAGGTAGCAGGATGCGTTTTGTTATAGTGACTGGAGTGTCGGGCGCGGGCAAGAGTACGGCTCTTAAGATGCTGGAAGATGCAGATTATTTCTGTGTCGATAATCTGCCCATCCCGCTGATAGAGAAATTCGCATCTATGATGATAGAGATGGATGCAGAAGAGATACGGAATGTGGGTTTGGGTGTAGATGTGCGCAGCGGGCAGGCGCTGGATGAGTTGGAGAGCGTCCTGGATGATCTGAAAGGGCAGGGCTACGACTATGAGATCCTTTTTTTGGATGCCTGTGATAGTGTACTCATCAAACGATACCAGGAGACCCGGCGCAATCATCCTTTGTCGCCGCGGGGACGGGTAGACAGAGGTATCCGGCTGGAAAGGGAGAAACTGGGATTTTTGAAGACCAGGGCAGATTATATCATAGATACCAGCCAGCTCCTCACCAGGGATCTGAGGCAGGAGCTGGAAAATATATTTTTAAAAGACCGGGAATTTAACAGCCTTATGGTGTCCATACTATCTTTTGGCTTTAAATATGGCATACCCGGGGATGGGGATCTGATCTTTGATGTGCGTTTTCTGCCCAATCCTTATTATCTGGACCATTTGCGGCCCATGAGCGGGGAAGATGAGGGCGTCTTTGACTATGTGATGTCTTTCGAGGCGGCGACGGTCTTTGCAGATAAAGTAGAGGAAATGCTCCGTTTTTTGATCCCTCTCTATATCAAGGAAGGGAAGACCAGCCTTGTGGTGGGTATCGGATGTACCGGGGGAAAACACCGCTCTGTGGCTTTGGCAAGAGAGATCTATCAGAGGGTGAAAGGACAGGCAGGGTATGGCATCCGGCTTGAACACCGAGATCTGCCAAAGGATCCCATGCGCAAAAAATGTTGTACTGAAGGTGTATGAGAGGATATGTCTTTTTCAGCGGAAGTTAAGAAAGAACTTGCCAAGAAGATCGGCACAGCCCGGCATTGCCAGATCGCTGAGTTATCGGCGGTCATTGGCATGTGCGGGCGTACAGTGTTGTCAGATGATGGGGGCAGGGGACTGTGTATACAGATGGAAAATGAGGCAGTTTCCCGAAAATGCTTTACATTATTAGAAAAAACCTTTAATATAGATACGGATATGGTCACTGTCGATGCACACTCGATCATAGTCAGTGGCCAGGAACAGGTCAAGCATATCTTACAGGCTACGAAGCTGTGTGTACAGGCAGGAGATATTTTGGACAGCTTGTATTTAGCAGATCATATGGTCATCCAGAACAGCTGTTGTAAACGGGCATTTATAAGAGGAGCTTTTCTGGCCTCTGGCTCGATCAGTAATCCAGAGAGATCTTATCATTTTGAGATCGTTTGCCAGACAGGAGAAAAAGCGGAGCAGATCCAAGAAACGATCCAGGCTTTCCATATTGACGCTAAGATCGTCCTGCGCAAGAGATCTTATGTCGTGTACATGAAGGAAGGAGCGCAGATCGTGGAATTATTAGGGCTCATGGGCGCGAATGTTGCATTGATGGATCTGGAAAATATCCGTATCTTGAAAGAAATGCGCAATTCTGTGAATCGAAAAGTGAATTGCGAAACGGCAAACATCCACAAGACTGTAAATGCAGCAGTAAAACAGATTGAAGATATCCATTTGATCGAAGAACAGATGGGGTTGGACGAGTTGGCGAGTGGATTGGCGGAAGTTGCACGGCTGCGTCTGGAATTCCCAGAAGCTACACTGAAAGAATTGGGGATGATGCTGACGCCTCAGGTAGGGAAATCCGGCGTAAACCATAGATTGAGGAAGCTGAGTGATCTAGCCCAGGAGTTGCGGGGAAACAAGGAGGATTGATCATGATTAAGAAACTTGTAAAAATCAACTTGAGCACTGGATTAGAGGCAAGACCTGTTGCACAGTTGGTGCAGTTGGCCAGTCGATATGAGTGTGAGATCCATATGGAAGCTGGCGATAGACGGGTAAATGCAAAAAGTATCATGGGGATGATGACACTAGGTCTGGATACCGGTGAACAGATCGCTATATCTGCAGAGGGGAAGGATGAAGGGGAGGCTTTAGAGTGTATGGAAAAATATCTGAGCGGCGAATGATATCTGCGCCTTTACATAGGATGAGAAGGATGGGGCAGCCTGTGGTTGTGCCATTCTTTTTAATATTTTAAGAATAATTTTGTAGTTTATTCATTGATAAAAAGCTATTTATATGTGATAATCACATCATCTGATAGAGTTATCTGATATCTTATGACACCCTGGTCTTAGGGTTCTTGCTGATTCCGGCGGAAGATCCATGTAAAACTATGATATTAAAAAGATGTAAAAATATATTTTAGAGAGTATGAGGGAGAGATCGCCTATGAAAAATCATTTGAAAGATTATTTTCCCGCTATCTGGACTGTGGATGAGTGGGAAAGATGCCTGCAGGAGGATGCGGGGATCCAAAAAATATTTCGGGAGTGGCCGATAGAACATCAAAAAGAATTTCTGGATCTATGTACAGGCGTGCAGGGGGTCGATACGCTCCAGCCCGCATTTTTTCAAGCGGTCATGGATCCAGGGCGTCTGAAAGATCTTCTGTCCGTCCTGTTCCAAAAGAAGATCAAACAGTTGGAAAGACGGGAAGGATGGAGGGAAGGACAGGAACTCATCTGTCTGGCGTCAGGTCTATATCTGGAATTTGAAGATGGGGAAAGGGCGCTGGTGGAGATCTGGAAAGCGGGGCGTATGTTCTCAGGACAGGAGTGTGCCTGTCATAGTGCCCAGGCTCTTACCGGCTGGTGCCAGGAAAGACAACAGGAACAGGGAAAAAGCTTCAAGTATAGTGAGGTGGGCAGAGTCTGTATCGTCATACTGTTGGAAAACAGTCCCACACAGACAGACAAGGGTACAGGGGAGTATCTGCATACAGGCAGGATCTCTTTTGATACAGGGCTGGAGCTTGGACTTTTGCAGGAATATCAGGTATTGGATCTGGATCTTTATCAGCGGGAGAACTGGGAAAAAGATATACAGGGTAGATTTGATGGATGGATGTCTTTTTTGGCATGCAGACGTCCGGAAAAGATCGTGCAGCTCATCAAGACATATCCCTGTTTTAAAGGCATTTACGAGGAGATCTATGGGATATGCCGGGATGTACAGAGGATACTGCATATATTTGGAGAAGGATTGAGATGCAGGGAGAAGGATCAGAACCGCCGTACAGTACAAGAGATGCAAGAGGTCATCGAGAGGCTGACAAGACAGCATGAAGAGGACCGCAAAGCTCTGGAATTGCAGGATATAGAAAATAGACAGAGAGAGGACAAGATCAGTGGACAATACAGGGAAGCCATGCGCCGTATTGAAGAGTTGGAGAAGATGCTGGCCTGATCTGCGGCGGAGTGGCTCAAAATAGCCTGTATTTATGGGGTGTATACAAGCTGCAAATCGTAGATGTAGGTAGTTCACAGAATACTACTCAATTATAAAGTGATATACTTCTAAATCTAAAAGCTAATATTTAATGCATATCATGGGTAAAATATAAAGCAGTATACATCGGAATTGAGGTGCAGGTTGCTTGATAGATGAGAAGTATATCATAAACCGTATCAGACGGTTGTGCGAGAAAAAGAATATGTCTATGTATGCACTTTCTAAAAGGTCAGGTATCAGCCAGTCGTCTTTGTCGAATCTGATGAAAAGAGGGAGTATCCCATCTTTTTTCACATTGGATAAGATCTGTGACGGGCTGGGTATCACTCTTGCACAATTTTTTTCTAATGATCAGGAGATCCCGGACATCACAGAAGAACAAAAAAAGGTCTTGCAGGTGTGGGATAGCTTGACAGATAGGCAAAAACAGGCGGTGGAGATCTATGTGAGAGGGATGAAACTGGAGTAGCTGGGAATGGGAAAAGAGAAAGGAGGCATGTTGATGAGGGAAAAAGAAAGGCAGGAATTTAAAGAGAGGATCTATGGGCTTATGAATGGCCTGCTGGATCTGGAGAGCTATCCCACAGAGGAGAGCAGATATGTTGAGGATGAATTTGGAGAGGATAAGAGCTGCTGTATCGCATATCGCAAAGTCATGGAGGCGAATATACGATTGTGTGAGAGGCTCTACAGCGAAAATGGGGATCCGGATGTAGAGAGTATCATTGATAATATGATGTACATATCCTATCATCTTTGTATGAAGATGTTCGATTATGGGGAATTTTTTTCGGATACACTCTGAGAGGATTGCCGCTTTTTTCCAGCCATGATATAATATTTCAAGAGCATGGTATCAGGGAGGGATTATGTACGGGTATCAATTTTTTCAATGGATCCTTTTTTTCTTTATCTATTGTTTTTTTGGATGGATATGGGAGTCCTGTTATGTGTCGGTGAAAGAGCGCAAATGGGTAAACAGGGGATTTCTCCATGGACCGCTCATCCCTATCTATGGATTCGGGGCGATCGCTGTTTTGTTTGCAGCTATCCCAGTGAGGGATGAGCTGGTGTTTGTCTATATCTTTGGTATGGCAGGTGCGACTTTTTTGGAGTATGTGACCGGGGCGGTCATGGAAAAGATCTTTAAGGTCAGATACTGGGATTATTCAGGCAAGTTTTTGAACTTGAACGGGCATATCTGTCTGATGGCCTCTCTCGCATGGGGCGTTTTTTCTGTATTGCTCATCCGCTATATCCATGCACCTGTGGAATCGGTCGTGTTGGGTCTGCAGGCGGATGTGGCCGAGATCCTGGCATTTGTGATGGTGGTGGCTTTTGCAGTGGATGCTACGCAGTCCTTTAATGAGGCGATGGACCTTCGTGAGATCGTCGAGCGCATCACAGAAAACAGCCAGGAACTGCAGCGTATCCAGAAGCGTGTGGATGTGATCGTTGCGATCATAGATGCAGATATACAGGAGTATAGGAAGAGAGAAGAGAGATCTAAGAGAGAGAATCCTTTACGGGAACTTTCGGAGACTATCAGTGAGTACTTAGAACGTGCCAGGACAAAGTCAGAGGGAGCTGCCCACAGTATACGGGAGGAGATCGACCGGGTATGTGACGAGATGAAGAGGCTCCAGGAGAGTCTGGGAAAACAGCAGCTAAAGATGGGACAAGTAAAGGGAAAACAATATCTGCGTTCTGTCCGTTTGCTGCGTAGGAATCCTGGAGCGGTATCCAGGGATCATCGGGAAGCATTGGAAGGGATCATGCAGGAAAGCAATATCATATCCCGGTTCAAACGTAAATAAAAATGGATGGAGTACCAGTACTCCATCCAGCCAGAGATCATAGTTTGACTCCGTCTGCTCCGCACCATTGCGTTGTTAAAATTTCTAACCGATGCCACCGCATCACCGTCAAAATTTTGCCTAGCACTGGTGCAGACCAGGCAAAGTCAAACTACAATTTCTGACTGGATGGAGTACTAGGATAAAGATGAATGGGAGGTATCGAGCGATGGAACTTGTGAGACTGACACATGAGAATATTGGACAGGAGCATATCTGTTGTGCACTAACGAACAATAAAGATGTCCAGGTCGTGTCAAAAAAAGAATGGCTAAGGGAAAGGCTGGATGAAGGACTCGTATTTTAAAAAGGTGATGTCCGAGGGAAGTGTTTTATTGAGTATATCCCTGCTGAATATGCGTGGGCACCGATCAGGGCAGATGGGTATATGTACATCGACTGCTTATGGGTATCAGGAAGAATCATACGAGCCAGTGTCCTTTTACAGCTAAGTATGTGCCGCTCCTTGAGGAGATGGCGGAGAAAAGAGGGGTCGATCTTCATGTGGTACATATCCAGTCAAGAGAGGGGGCACAGAACGCTCCCTCTCCATTTACAACATATTCTCTTTTTTATGACGGAGGATTTGTGACACATGAGATATTATCAGAGAAGAAATTTGAGAAGATCCTTGTGAGCAAAGGAATGTGATCTTCAGTTCCTTTGATGTCCTGACAGGTACTTTACTGTCATAAATAGAGTAGTATCACGACCATTTGGAGCCTTTGGCCATGTTTCTTGTTGAAAAAAAATGGAAGAGGATATATACTATCATTCAATGGATATATCGGGAACAGGAACATAGAAAGGGAGGGGGCGTGTGATGTATAAAATAAAAAAGCTCCAGGGTCGGGCGAAACGGGCCAGCCTGGAGACTGTGCATGGGACGATCGAGACACCGGTATTTATGAATGTGGGGACTGCTGCCGCTATCAAAGGGGCTGTATCCACCCAGGACCTGAAAGAAATCGGGACGCAGGTGCAGTTATCCAATACTTACCACCTCCACGTAAGGCCGGGGGATGATGTGATCCGGCAGATGGGCGGCCTGCATGCGTTTATGGCGTGGGACAGGCCGATCCTCACGGATTCGGGGGGATTCCAGGTGTTTTCCCTGGCGAGTCTGCGCAGGATCAAAGAGGAGGGCGTGTATTTTCAGTCCCATATTGACGGACGGAGGATCTTCATGGGTCCGGAGGAGAGTATGCAGATCCAGTCGAATCTGGCGTCGACCATCGCCATGGCTTTTGATGAATGTCCGTCAGGGATCGCAGAGAAGGATTATATCCAGAGGTCTGTGGAACGCACGACACGGTGGCTGGTACGGTGTAAGGACGAGATGGCCCGTCTGAACCAGAAGATCGATACGAAGAACAGGGAGCAGCTCCTGTTTGGGATCAACCAGGGCGCGATATATGAAGACATCCGGATCCAACATGCCCAGGAGATCACGGGGATGGATCTGGATGGTTATGCGGTGGGCGGCCTGTCCGTGGGGGAATCCCACGAAGATATGTACCGTATCCTGGACGCGGTGGTCCCTCATCTCCCCCAGGATAGACCCACGTATCTGATGGGTGTTGGGACGCCTGCCAATATCCTGGAAGCGGTGGAGCGGGGGGTGGATTTTTTTGACTGCGTATATCCCAGCCGGAATGGGCGGCATGGGCATGTATATACCAGCCAGGGCAAGAGGAATCTGTTCAACGCCAGGTATACCACAGATGACCGTCCCATAGAAGAAGGGTGCGGCTGTCCGGCCTGCCGGCATTACAGCAGGGCCTATATACGTCATCTGCTGAAGGCGAAAGAGATGCTGGGGATGCGCCTGTGTGTACTCCACAATCTGTATTTCTATAACCATCTGATGGAAGAGATACGGGAAGCGTTGGAAGAGGAGTGCTTTGACTCTTATAAGAAAAGCAAGCTGGCATCTATGAAACAGCTCCAAAAAGGATGGGAAATAAATTAAAAAATACTTGAAGGATCCCGGGCTTTTGTGTATGATGTTAGATAGTATGCTGATACCTGCGGAACGCTTGGAGGATCTATCCTACGGTCTGCAGATCATTGATTAGGAGGAGTTATGAGATATGAGTAATGCTTTAATGTTGATCTGGATGATCGTCCTGATCGCTATCATGTATTTTCTGATGATCCGTCCGCAGAAGAAAGAGCAGAACCGGATCCGCGCGATGCTGGCTGATATGGCGGTGGGCGACAGTATAGTCACGACCAGCGGTTTTTATGGCGTTGTGATCGATATCACTGAGGAAGATGTGATCGTGGAATTTGGGAACAATAGGAACTGCCGGATACCTATGCGTAAAGCTGCCATCGCAGAGGTGGAGAAGGCACAGATCGCAGAAGCTGAATAAAATCTGTCAAACTGTTTATCATGCCCCTTCGCCAGTCGGTTTTTCTGGTCGGAGGGGTTGTGGTGCTTTTATATAATGGAAGGGATGAGGATATGAAACATAAGATCGTGCTGATACCTGGTGATGGGATCGGGCCAGAGATCGTAGGGGAGGCAAAAAAAGTCCTGGATCATGTATGTCAGAAATATGGACACGAATTCCAGTATGAGGAAGTACTCTTAGGAGGCGCTTCGATCGATGTACATGGGGTCCCTCTCACAGATGAGGCAATGGCAACGGCGAAGAGTGCCGATGCAGTGCTGATGGGATCCATTGGCGGAGATGCGGCGACTTCTCCCTGGTATAGACTGGAACCGTCCAAAAGGCCGGAAGCAGGGCTTTTGCGCATACGCAAGGGATTAAATCTGTTTGCAAATCTCCGTCCGGCATATCTCTACAGCCAATTGAAAGACGCCTGTCCCCTGCGCCCGGACATCATCGGGGAGGGCTTTGATATGCTGATCATGCGCGAACTCACAGGAGGGCTTTATTTCGGAGAGCGGAAAACTTACGAGGAAAATGGTATCCGTGCGGCTATGGATACCCTGGTCTATAACGAAGAGGAGATCCGCCGGATCGCTGTGAAGGGTTTCCAGATCGCAAGAAAACGCAGGAATAAAGTGACCAGTGTGGATAAAGCCAATGTACTGGATTCTTCCCGTCTGTGGCGTAAAGTGGTAGAGGAAGTGGCGGCTGACTATCCGGACGTGGAGTTAGAGCATATGCTGGTGGATAACTGCGCCATGCAGCTGGTGCGCGATCCGGGGCAGTTTGATGTGATCCTGACTGAAAATATGTTCGGGGATATCTTATCTGATGAGGCCAGTATGGTCACCGGTTCCATCGGGATGCTGTCCTCAGCCAGTCTGAATGAGACCAGGTTCGGCCTTTATGAACCGAGCCATGGTTCTGCGCCGGATATTGCGGGACAGGATAAAGCTAATCCCATCGCGACGATCCTCTCGGCAGCTATGATGCTGCGGTATTCACTGGATCTGGACGCAGAAGCCGATGCGGTGGAACAGGCTGTAGAGAAAGTCCTGGAAGAGGGTTACAGGACAGGGGATATCATGTCCGACGGCTGCACCTGCGTGGGGACCAGGGAGATGGGGGACTTGATCGCAAAAGCCATATGGGGTGGCGGATCCCATTGACCGTGCGTATTTATTGATAAAGAGGAGAACAAGAGCATGAAAAGTGATGCAGTAAAAAAAGGGATCCAGCAGGCGCCGCACCGTTCTCTGTTCAATGCCCTGGGCATGACAAAGGAAGAGATGGAGCGGCCGCTCGTGGGGATCGTGAGTTCATATAATGAGATCGTACCGGGGCATATGAACCTGGATAAGATCGTCAATGCAGTAAAACAGGGAGTCGCTATGGCGGGAGGGACTCCGGTGGTATTTCCGGCTATCGCTGTGTGCGATGGGATCGCCATGGGGCACATCGGTATGAGATATTCCCTGGTGACCCGGGATCTGATCGCGGATTCCACAGAGGCCATGGCTATCGCCCACCAGTTTGATGCGCTGGTGATGGTACCCAATTGTGATAAGAACGTACCGGGGCTTTTGATGGCGGCGGCCCGTATTAATGTGCCTACGGTCTTTGTGAGCGGAGGTCCTATGATGGCCGGGCATGTCCAGGGGCATAAGACCAGCCTTTCCAGCATGTTTGAGGCTGTAGGCGCCCACAGCGCCGGCAAGATGAGCGATGAGCAGGTGCAGGAGTATGAGGATCAGGCATGTCCCACCTGCGGCTCCTGTTCCGGTATGTATACAGCCAACAGCATGAACTGCCTGACAGAAGTACTGGGTATGGGCCTGAAAGGGAACGGTACGATCCCTGCCGTATATTCTGCCCGTATCCGTCTTGCAAAAGAAGCGGGCATGAAAGTCATGGAGATGTATGAGAGGGATATCCGTCCCCGGGATATCATGACGGAGGATGCTGTATTGAACGCACTGACCGTGGATATGGCTTTAGGATGTTCAACCAACAGTATGCTCCATCTCCCGGCCATCGCCCATGAGATCGGTATGGACTTTGATATCACCTTTGCCAATAAGATCAGCGAGAAGACGCCGAATCTGTGCCATCTGGCTCCGGCAGGCCCCACATATATGGAAGACCTCAACGAGGCCGGAGGAGTCTACGCGGTGATGAACGAACTGGATAAGAAAGGCCTGCTCCATACAGATTGTATGACGGTCACGGGAAAGACTGTGGGAGAGAACATCAGAGAGTGTGTGAACAAAGACCCGCAGGTCATCCGCCCCATTGAGGATCCGTACAGTGAGACAGGGGGGCTGGCCGTGCTGACAGGGAATCTGGCTCCGGACGGCAGTGTAGTGAAGCGTTCTGCTGTCGTGGCGGAGATGATGGTCCACGAGGGACCGGCGCGGATCTTCGAGTCCGACGAAGAAGCCTGTGGAGCGATCCTGGGAGGGAAGATCCGATCCGGTGACGTGGTGGTCATCCGTTATGAAGGACCCAAAGGTGGCCCGGGCATGCGGGAGATGTTGAATCCCACATCCGCGATCGCCGGGATGGGGCTGGGCGAGAGCGTGGCGTTGATCACAGACGGACGCTTCAGCGGTGCGTCCCGCGGCGCATCCATCGGGCATGTGTCGCCGGAGGCGGCGGTGGGCGGTCCGATCGCCCTTTTGGAAGAAGGGGATATCATACAGATCGACATCCCGAGACTGAAACTGGATGTAAAACTCCCAGAGGAAGAGCTGGCCGCCCGAAAAGCAAAATGGCAGCCGAGAGAGCCAAAGGTAACGACAGGATACCTGGCCCGTTATGCTTCCATGGTGACTTCTGGCAACAGGGGGGCCATACTGGAAATACAGGATCAACACTAGGAGGAAAAACACATGCAGCTTACAGGTTCTGAAATAGTGATCGAATGTCTTAAAGAACAGGGCGTGGATACGGTCTTTGGGTATCCGGGCGGCGCGATCTTGAATATATACGATGCTCTATACCAGTACAAAGATGAGATCCGCCATGTCCTCACGTCCCATGAACAGGGCGCGTCCCATGCGGCAGACGGTTATGCCCGTGCAACTGGCAAAGTAGGGGTCTGCCTGGCTACGTCCGGTCCTGGGGCCACAAATCTGGTGACCGGGATCGCTACTGCGTATATGGATTCCGTACCGCTTGTAGCCATAACTGCGAATGTGGGAAAACCTCTCCTGGGAAAAGATTCTTTCCAGGAAGTGGATATCGCGGGGATCGTGATGCCGGTCACGAAGCATAGTTATATCGTAAAAGATGTGGAAGAATTGGCAGATACTCTGCGCAAAGCATTTTATATCGCCAAGAGCGGACGTCCAGGCCCGGTCCTGGTGGATATCACAAAGGATGCTACAGGGGCGAGAGCGGAGTATTCACCCAAAAAGCCAGAGGCTGTCGTGCGGTCTGTAGAGCATATCAGAGAAGAGGATCTGGAACGGGCGGTCCGGATGATCCGGGAAGCCTCTAAGCCTTTTATTTTTGTCGGAGGCGGTGTGACGATCTCGGGAGCACAGGAAGAACTGATGCAGTTCGCACGCACGATCCAGGCTCCTGTCTGTGACAGTCTGATGGGAAAAGGCGCTTTTCCCGGGACAGATGAGTTTTACACAGGTATGCTGGGGATGCACGGGACAAAAGCCTCCAATCTGGGCGTGACCGACAGCGACCTCCTGATCGTGGCAGGCTCCAGGCTCAGCGACCGGGTCACAGGCAACACAAAGAATTTTGCAAAAAATGCCAAGATCCTGCAGTTGGATATCGACCGGGCGGAGGTCAATAAGAATGTGGTCGTGGATGCCAGTGTCATCGGAGATATCAAAGAGATATTAAAGAGATTGAACGAGCGTCTGGAGCCGCAGGAACACAGCGAATGGCTCAGTACAGTGAGAGCGTTGAAGGAGAGACATCCCCTTCATTATGACGAGAGCCAGCTCACAGGTCCTTATGTGATAGAAAAGCTGTATGGACTCACCAAAGGGGATGCCATCATCACCACGGATGTGGGGCAGCATCAGATGTGGGCCGCGCAATTTTATAAATATCCCCAGCCCAGGAGGTTTTTGACCTCCGGGGGTCTGGGTACGATGGGCTATGGTCTGGGGGCTGCTATCGGGGCGAAATTGGGGATGCCGGAGAAAACGGTGGTCAATATCGCAGGGGACGGCTGTTTCCGTATGAATATGAACGAGCTGGCCACAGCAGTGCGCTGTCAGATCCCTCTTGTGGAATTAGTGCTGAACAACCATGTACTGGGGATGGTGCGCCAGTGGCAGACACTGTTTTACCAGGAACGTTATTCCCATACCATACTCCAGGACGGTGTGGATTTCGTAAAAGTGGCGGAAGCTATGGGAGCGGACGGTATAAGGATCACGAAGAAAGAAGAAGTGGTCCCGGCGCTTGAAAGAGCGCTGGCCAATTCCAGGCCCATCGTGGTAGACTGTTGTATCGACAGTGATCTGAAAGTGTTCCCCATGGTACCAGCCGGTGCTAATATAGAAGATGCATTTGAAGAGGAGGATTTGTAGAGATGTTTCACTATCATTGTTTAAACCCCATTTCAGAGAAAGGGCTGGAGCTGTTCAGTAAAGATTATCAGAAGTCAGATCAGTTGGAAAACGCCCAGGCAGTACTGGTGCGCAGTGCCAATATGAAAGAGATGGATATCCCAAGTTCAGTCACAGCGATCGCCCGGGCAGGGGCAGGCGTCAATAATATCCCTCTGGACGAATGCTCGGAAAAAGGGATCGTGGTCTTCAATACACCCGGTGCAAATGCTAACGGTGTGAAAGAGTTGGTACTGGCAGGGATGCTGTTGGCGTCCAGGGATATCGTAGGGGGTATCGAATGGGTAGAGCGCAATGACGACCTGGAAGATATCGGCAAAGTGGCGGAGAAGAAGAAGAAAGAATTTGCCGGATGCGAGATCAGCGGCAAAAAGCTGGGGATCATCGGTCTGGGTGCGATCGGTGCGCTGGTAGCAAATGCCGCTACCCATCTGGGCATGGAAGTCTATGGCTATGATCCCTATATCTCTATAGACGCGGCATGGAACCTCTCCAGGAGCATCCATCATGCCCGCAGTCTGGATGAGATCTACAGCCAGTGTGATTATATCACGATCCATGTGCCTCTCGTGGATGATACCAGGAAGATGATCAACAAAGGATCCATCGGACAGATGAAAGACGGCGTGGTGATCTTGAACCTGGCCAGGGATCTGCTGGTGGACGAGGAGGCCTTGGTAGAAGCACTTGAGAGCGGGAAAGTCAAAAAATATGTGACAGATTTTGCAAATCCGGTGGTCGCCGGGGTCAAAGGCACACTTGTGACCCCTCATCTGGGAGCGTCCACAGAAGAATCTGAGGAGAACTGCGCTGTGATGGCGGTAAAAGAACTGCGGGATTTCATGGAAAACGGGAATATCAAAAATTCTGTGAACTTCCCAGAATGTAATATGGGCATCTGTGTTGTCGAAGGCAGGGTGGCGATCACCCATGAGAATATCCCGAAGATGATCAGCCAGGTGGCAAATACCCTGGGAAATGCCGGGATCAATATCGCCGATCTGACGAATAAGAGCCGCGGCAGCAATGCCTATACGTTGGTTGATGTGGAAGCGTCCGTACCGCAGGAAGTACTGGATCAGCTGGCGGCGATCCCAGGCGTGACCAGTGTGAGAGCCGTTAAATAAAAGAAGGCAGGAGGCACATGTGATATGAGGCAGACAGTCAGGCATTTGAAAAAGAATATAAAAAAAGCCAGACGGCTGTACAAGGTCGTAAGATCTGTCTGCCGCCATCGCCGAACGTATCTAAAAGGCGTGCGGTATGTGGAGAGATCAGTGAAGGATCACCTGAAGTTATAGAAGGATGGGACGTGTAGTGGATGCACGTCCTTATTTTTTATGACAGATCTGATATGGGTATAGTAATAGTATAAGTGTATCAGGGCAGATGTTGGAAAAGAAAGAGAGGATGCATCACACATGGCAGGGGAGCAAAAAGGAGCAGGACAGGAGTCGTCCTGTCCTGCTCCTTTTTGCTCCCCTGATCGGACGTTGTCTTTCAGTCTATTTAAAAGACTGGATAAATCCCAGCACTTCTTCTCTTGAAGGCATCACACGCAGCGCGCCTTTTCTGGTAGTGATCAAAGAGGCGGCGGCGTTGGCGAAGGTCAGCATTTCTTTTAACTGATCCTGGCTCAGGCCCTCGAGGCCGTGTTCCAGTACATGATATAAGATGCTGGCGCAGAAAGTATCACCGGCTCCAGTCGTCTCGATAGTGTTTTCCTGGAGGAACGGCGGGACCTCGACCATCTGGTCCCCATAATAAGCCCGGCTGCCGTCCTTTCCTAAAGTGACGAGGATGAGAGGGATCTGATAGGATCTCCGGAGGATCTCCACTCCTTTGGTGTAGTCTGTGGTCCCGGTCATAAATTCCATCTCGTTGTCAGAGATCTTCAGGATATCGCAAAAACCAAGGCCATAGGAGATCTCCCGGCGGGCGTCTTCCAGAGACTCCCAGAGGGGTTCGCGCAGATTCGGATCGAAGGAGATCAAGACCCCTTCTTCTTTTGCCTTATCCAATGCGTATCTGGTAGCTTCGCGGACGCCCGGATGGGTAGATGATAAAGTGCCAAAGTGGAAGATACGGGAGGCGGCGATCACATCCACAGGCACTTCATCTTTGGTCAGCATCATATCTGCCCCAGGGTTCCGATAAAAAGAGAAATCTCTGTCTCCATCTTCAAAAGTATGGACAAAAGCCAGGGTCGTGTGGACTTTATCGTCCATCCGCAGGCTGTCAGTGTCAATGTCCACTTCTTTTAACGTGTCTTTTAACTGGATGCCGAACTGGTCATTTCCGACTTTGCCGATAAAAGAGGTCTTTTTCCCGAGTTTTGCCAGCATGGCCAGCACATTGCAGGGCGCGCCCCCAGGATTGGCTTCAAACAGGATGTTCCCCTGTCCGCTTTTCCCATTTTCTGTAAAGTCGATCAGCAATTCTCCTAACGCGGTCACATCGAATCTTTTCTCACTCATATCTGTACCTCCTGTTGTTCAAACACTCGTTGATGATCTATATCATGAAAGCTCCAGACAGACAGCTTTCATCCAAGGTGACGTTACGGTATGATTATATAGTATGGCGGGTCTGCTTGTAAATACGGAAAGAAAAAATATACAGGAAGACAGAGTAAAGAGATCTTTTCGGTGGGAAAATATTTTACAAGGCTGTTTAGAGATGTTACAATGATAACAGCGTAGAGGTTTGATCATGGATATAGGAGGAGAGATGATGACGGACAGGTTGTATGGATACATGGATTGGCCGAGGATAGAAGCAGTGGTATATGGGGAAGAGAACTGCCCGCGGGAGATCCTTGGGCCGCAGGAGATCAAAAACGAAGTTCTGATCCAATGCTTTTTTCCAAATGCAAATGGCGTAAAAGTCGATAATAAGAAGAACGGTAAGAAATATGATATGGAATCAGTAGATGAGGCAGGTTTTTATGCGGTACTCCTGCCTGCGAAAGAAGTGTCCTCCTATGAATTTATCGTTGAAGGTGCAGACGGGAAAAAACGGCGTTTTGGTGATGCATACAGATTCCCGTCCCAGTTTACCCAGCAGGAAGAGGAGATGTTCCGGCAGGGTGTCTATTACAGAGAGTACGAAAAGATGGGTGCGCACCCCATGATGGTGGACCGGGTACGGGGGGTGTATTTTGCTGTGTGGGCGCCCAATGCCCTCCGGGTCAGTGTGGTAGGAGATTTCAACCAGTGGGATGGACGGGTCCACCCTATGCAAAAGTCTATGTCTACAGGGCTGCATGAATTATTTATCCCCCGTTTGAAACCGGGAGAACTCTATAAATTCGAAGTGAAGATGTTGAACGGCACGACTTTTCTGAAAACGGATCCCTATGCCAACAGCCGGGAGGATATGCCTGGGATGGCGGGGGTCGTGGAAAAAGTCAGCGGATACCGTTGGGGCGATCAGGCCTGGATGAAGAAAAGAAAAGCCGCGGCTCCTAAAAGTTTTCCTCTGAGCATCGGACAGGTGGATCTTCATGAGATGGGCAGAACAGAAGACGGCGATCCTCTCACATACAGGGAGCTGGCGGGCAAGGTGGCAGAGTATGCCCTGGCCGGAGGATATACCCATGTGGGGCTGCCGCCGCTGATGGAATATGGGGATGAGACGGGGCCCTATGCCACCAGCGGGTATTATGCACCCACTTCCAGATATGGGAGTCCGTCCCAGCTTCAATATTTTGTGGATCATCTGCATCAGAAAGGGATCGGGGTGTTCATGGACTGGACGCCGGCGCATTTTCCCAGGGAGGAAGAAGGTCTGAGCATGCTGGACGGCACCTGTCTGTATGAGCGCTGTCATGAAGGCGAAGGAGTGCATCCGATATGGGGGACGCTGCTCTTTGATATGGCGAGTCCCCATGTGAGAAATTTCCTTATCTCGAATGCTTTCTATTGGCTGGAGTGTTACCATCTGGACGGTCTGCGCCTGGATGATGTGGATGCGATGCTCTATCTGGACTATGGGCGCAAGCCGGGGGAGTGGACCCCGAATATGTACGGGAGCAATGAAAATTTGGAGGGCGTGGAGTTTATCAAGCATCTGGGTTCTGTCGTCAGGAAAAAACATCCGGATGTGATGCTGATCGCCCAGGAAGACGGTTATTGGCCGGATCTGACCGGGCCGGTGGATGATACCCATATGGGATTTCACTATAAATGGAACAACGGCTGGACACGGGATTTTCTGGATTATATCCATGGGGACAGGGGAGCGCGCACCGCGCATCACGATGGGCTGACGGCGAGTATGCTCTATGCATACTGTGAAGACTTTATACTTACTTTGAACGACAGGGATATCTCTTCTGTGGAGCGGTTTTTGGATTCTCTGCCGGGGGAAGATGGTCAGGAAAGACTGGATAACTTAAAAGCGGCGCTGGGGTATTTTTTCACACATCCGGGAAAGAAATACCTGGCTTTCCATGGCGATATACCCAAAGACGCAGCTGACTATCTGAAAGGACTGCAGCAGTTCTATAAAAGCCATCCGGCACTCTGGGACGCGGATGGGGATCCGGCGGGCTTTGAGTGGATCCAGCAGATGGGAGCGGAAGACAACATAGTGGCTTATATCCGTAAAGACACCCGGAAAAAAGATGTACTCCTGATCCTCTGCAATTTTTCCGGGCAGAAACAGGAAGAGTATAAAGTGGGTGTTCCTTATTATGGAAAATATAAAGAGATATTCAACAGCGATGCGATCGCATTCAATGGGGCGGGCGTGGTCAATCCGCGGATGAAGACCTGCCGGAAAGCAGAGTGGGACGGGAGGCCGTATATGCTCACGGTGAAGCTGCCCGCGTTTGGGATCACGGTATTTTCATATCAGTCTGTATAGAGTGGGGAAATGATGAAGGAGAATGATAAGACGAATGTGATGAGGGTGCTGGACGGCAGGAAGATATCTTATGCCAGCCATATGTATGAGCCGGATGCGTCCATGAGCGGCGAGGAGATCGCATCCCTGCTGGGTGAAGACGCGGACAGGGTGTTCAAGACGCTGGTCACACAGGGGAAGTCGGGAAGATATTATGTATTTGTAGTGCCGGTGAGAGCAGAGCTGGACCTGAAGAAGGCGGCGAAGGCAGCGGGCGAAAAAGCAGTCGGCATGATCAAACAGAAAGAACTGCTCCCGCTGACAGGGTATGTACATGGCGGCTGTTCCCCTGTCGGCATGAAGAAACGGTTCCCCACTTTCATCCATGAGACGGCAAGGCAGTACGAGACGATATTTGTCAGCGCCGGCAAGGTGGGATATCAGATAGAGATATCGCCGGAGGATCTGGCGGGGATCGTGGAGTGCCGGTGGGCGGATATCGTTTAAGTGCAGGAGCATGGTTTTTCTGCGATCGATCGGAAGAAATCTGCGAAAAGGAGATGACAGGGGGATGAGAAGATGGACAGACTGATGCGGCGGGGGAGTTCTTATCTGCAGGAACAGATACCGACTCTGGTAGGTTTTGGTATGAAAGTTGTCATATCCATTGTGGTCTTTTATCTGGGGATCCGTGGGATCCGCTGGCTGATCAAAGCCCTGCGCCGTTCTATGGAGCAGATGAAGGTGGATCAGGGGGTGGTCCAGTTTGCCTGTTCCCTGGCGAAGATCCTCTTGTATCTTTTTCTGGTGTTCAGTATAGCCACCCAGTTCGGCATCACGGAGGCTTCGGTGGCGGCGCTGATCGGTTCCACGGGGATCACACTGGCCATGGGTCTCCAGGGAGGCCTGGCAAATCTGGCCGGGGGCATCATGATCTTGCTGTTCAAGCCCTTCCAGGTGGGGGATTATATCGTGCAAAATGGGGTGGCTGGCTGCGAGGGGACTGTCAGCCGTATCGACATGTGTTATACACGGCTCACTACCATTGACAATAAGACGATCGTGATCCCCAACGGGACGCTATCCAACAGCAGTATCACCAATGTGACAGAAAAAGAAGAAAGGCAGCTGGATGTGAAAGTGGGGATCTCTTATCAGTCGGATATACACCACGCAAAAGAGATCCTGGAAAAACTCTTGAAAGAAGAGCCGGATATCTATCACGAACAGGATGTGGCCGTGTTCGTGGACGAGCTGGCAGAGAGCGCTGTGATCTTAGGCTTTCGGGCCTGGGTGCCTACGGATAGATACTGGAAAGTGAAGTGGGGGCTGAATGAGAAGATCAAGCTGTCTTTTGACAAAGAAGGTATCAAGATCCCTTACGATCAGTTGGATGTGCATCTGGAAAACATTGACGGATAGGGAAAATGTGGTATACTAAAAAATAAAAATGGGAGGTATGTGCAGATGAGATTTTTTATCGATACAGCAAAAGTGGAGGATATACGCAGAGCAAACGATATGGGAGTGATCTGCGGCGTGACGACAAACCCGTCCCTGATCGCTAAAGAGGGAAGGGATTTTCAGGAGGTGATCAAAGAGATCACTACGATCGTGGACGGGCCTATCAGCGGCGAGGTGAAAGCCACGACGACAGATGCTGAAGGGATGATCGCGGAAGGACGTGAGATCGCAAAGATACACAAAAATATGGTGGTGAAGATCCCCATGACAGAGGAAGGATTAAAAGCGGTAAAAGTCCTTTCAGAAGAAGGCATCCGCACAAATGTCACATTGATCTTTACTGCAAATCAGGCATTGCTGGCGGCACGGGCCGGAGCGACGTATGTATCTCCGTTTTTGGGACGCCTGGATGATATCTCTGTCTGCGGCGTACAGCTCATTGAAGAGATCGTGGAGATCTTTGATGCATCGGCAGATATCGAGACAGAGATCATAGCGGCCAGCGTCCGCAATCCTATCCATGTGACGGACTGCGCGAGAGCCGGGGCGCATATCGCCACAGTGCCCTTCCAGGTGATCGAGCAGATGGTGCATCATCCTCTCACCACAGCGGGCATCGAAAAATTCCAGAAAGATTATAAAGCGGTATTCGGCGAGTAGAAAGAGAAAAAACAGAGGATAAAAAAAGGCACGACCCATGACCCATCGGCATGGCAGTTGTGTCTTTTTTATCGTGCAGGAAACCTTTTTTGTTATTTTCACAAATTATCTTAAGATATTTCAAACATAACTTGAAATTAACAGGTATATTTTTTACACATCATTATGTTTTCAAATAATCTTATTGACATCACAAATAAAAAACGGTACAGTTAAGAGGTGTCAGAAAAAGGAAGATCCACATGGATCCTGCAGAAAGATCATGATATATACGTGAGTATGTACAAAGGAGAAAAATTACATATGACGCAAAAGACTATATTCAAATTGTTTTTGCCAATGTTCGTATCGCTCATTGATGCGGGGATCGACTTTTTTGTCCCGACACATCCGGATATCAACAGTAAAGGGATCCCTTATTTCGGATATTTTATGCTGATCGTCGCCTGCTGGTTTTTGGTGGTGGGGTCGGTCGCGTGCGCGAAGAAGGGATACAGGGTCAGGTATGTACATAAGGTCAAGTTTTATGTGGCCGTACTCCTCTTTATTGGATCGGTGGATATCGTCACGGATAAAATGATGGCTCTGCCGGCTGTATATTTTCCATCGGTAAATAATGTCCTGGCCTGCGCCATTGACGAGTGGGAGATGCTGGCAGCATGTACATTGTATTCTGTGAGGCTTTTGTTCCTCGGTATCATCATAGGCGGAGTCCTGGGCGTGTTCACGGGTGTGTTGATCGGGTGGAGCAAGACGGTCAATTATTGGATCGCTCCGATCGCACGTTTTGTCGGTCCCTTGCCGACGGCGATCTGGATACCGATCGCACTGCTCGTATTTCCCAGTCTGCTCTCGGCGAGCGTCTTCATCGTGGCGCTCACTATGTGGTTCCCTACAAATGTCCAGACGAGTTCGGGGATCCAGAATGTGGCGAAAGGGTATTATGATGTGGCGGATACATTAGGTGCGAG
>CANTEW010000046.1 GCA_947652925.1 uncultured Lachnospiraceae bacterium | reverse complement strand
CATCTCGGAGTGTCGCAAACCTCGATAGAATAAGGCTTCCCGACATTCCCCGCATTCTCATTATCATCATACTTCTTTATCCTCTCAAACGTCGAAAAGCTATGTATCGGAAATCCCACCGTATCATCCTCGTCCCAAAATACAGTAAGCGGAACATTACCGCTGCTTCTCTAGGTACAGAAGAACTGGCCCACTTGGAGATCGTATCCACCATCGTCCACCAACTGACACAGAATCTGAGCATGGATGAGATCGAGAATTCCGGCTTCGGCCCCTACTACATTGATCATACCATCGGCATATGGCCACAAGCAGCGGGGGGTGTCCCCTTAAACTCCTGCGAATTCCAATCCAAAGGCGACCCGATCACCGACTTATTCGAGGATCTGGCAGCCGAACAGAAAGCACGTTCCACTTACGACAACATCCTGCGAGTAGTAAAAAATATGCCTGAAGTAGCTGATCCGATCAGATTCCTGCGTGCCCGGGAAGTGGTCCATTTTCAACGTTTCGGTGAAGTGAACACGAGATCTATAAACATATCCATAAAGAAAGCGGACCATCAGATCCGCCACATGATCTCCATTTTGCCATTCGCAATGTAAATTGCTTCGACCAAGATATCAACAACGGCTCTCCGATCTTCAAATGAGATTGAGTTCCACATCTGCGGGTGATCCAAGATCTCCCTCCTTTCTCCCACAAGAGAAGATACACCCTTCGTCAATGCTCCCCCAAGCAGACCACATTTCTCAACATCGAGTTCAGCGATCTTTTTATTGATATATCTCATCAATACATCGTCCGCATCCGCCACTTTCAAAAGAAGCCCGTTGATCTCCTCTTCTATCTGCGCCAAGCGCATTTTTTGTTTCTCATCTTTCTCGGAAGCTGTTTTTTCTATTTTCGGACAGAGTGCAGAAAAACCTGAAAGCTCCGCTCCTACTGCGCGCAGCATATGATCTTCCAAGACATCTGCATAGACCGTACAACCAGAGCCCCCACAGACTGACCCTGGGCCGCTGCATATGAAATAACGTCCCCATTTTGTCTTTGATCTTCGTACGGTGAGCGCATGACCACAATTTCCACATTTTATCTTTCCCGTGAGCCATGAATTTTTAACTTTCCGGTCTTTTGCAGACTGCCGGTTATCCAGACATCTCTTTCGGCATGTGAGCCATGTTTTTGAAGATATAAATCCATCATGGGGTGCAAGGACCACCTCCCGCCCTGCAAGGCTGCCCCGTCTCGTCGCACCCGTGTCCGTCCCTTTGTAGAGATAACACCCATTCTTTCCTATGAAATCACTTATCGCATTATGGATCTTTGCCCCCTGATCCTGAAAAAAAGAATAGACGTCTATATCAGCCCTCACATATATAGGGTTCCTGAGTATCTCGCTGATACGCGCAGTACTCCAATGACCTCCCCGCAGATGTTGGATGTGATGCGCATCCAGATAACGGACGATATCGCCCAATGAACACGAATGATCCGCGTACATGGAGAAGATCAGCTTGAGCTGCCTGCTTTCATCCTCCACTTCCTCATACATCGAAGTCTGGACCTGATCGATCACTGTCTTCTTCAAACGGTACCCATAAGGGATACGGCCCCCCATATAGAAACCATGCCTGCACCTAGCATAATAAGCATCTGTGACCCGCTTCTGTATAGTCTCCCGTTCTAACTGGGCAAATACGATACAGATATTCAGCATAGCTCTCCCAATGGGCGTAGAAGTATCGAATTTTTCTGTTGAAGAAACAAACTCCACATGGTGTTCCCGGAACACCTCCATCATATTGGCAAAGTCCAAGATCGAACGGCTGATACGGTCCAACTTATAGACGATCACACGCTTGATCTTACCCTCAGCGATGTCCGCCATCATCTGCTCAAACCCCGGCCTGTTGACATCCTTTCCGGAGAATCCCCTGTCCGTGTACTCTATATAAGGTTCTCCGTGCGTCTCATACCTGCAGTATTCAAGCTGGCTCTCCACCGATATGCTATCCTTCTTTTCAATAGACTGCCGCCCATATAACGCATCCCAGGCCATTCTCTGTCACCTCCCTTGATATTTCTGAAAGATCTGAAAAAGCTGTGTGGATATCTTTTGTTTTTCTATTTCTGCCTCTTTTTGCGAAAGTATAGGGTGCTTATGGATCACTTTCAATCGCATTTTCTCTACACAGATCTCTGACTCTGGCATATCCGTTCTCATGAGAAGATCCTTCTTAGAGCAAATATCTTCAATCATAATCTTATGGAAGAGAACAAGTCCGTCATAACAAAAAAAGAAAGAAAAATATAAAAAAGGCTTGCAAAAATTCCAGAATCCCTTATCATAAATGTGTATGGCTAAAATAAGATCTACATAAGGGGACTGCCTCACAGGCAGCATGATATCAAAAAGAAAAGGGGATCGACCGATGCTAAATGGGAAAAAGAAACAAACAGCCACACTCATGAAAGCTGTTTCCGAACTAAAAGAAGCCGACTACTCAAAGGAACCAGAATTGAAGAGCATTTATCAAAGGCTGATGCAGGGAAGAAAACAATTTGCAGCGATCTTTGAAAAGAATATCGATGCAGTCATGCAGATCAGTTCCCTCGACCTGACGATACACCATGAAACAGACAAGATCCTTGACATTTCCGACCAGATAATAAAAGCCACAAAGACCATATTCGGGAATGACCAGGCTGGTCCTATGAGCGGGAAAGCCAACAACCAACACGAAGAACTGACCAACACGATCATACAGGTATCAGCAGAGACTGAAGAAGTATACCAGAAGATAAAAGCCGAACAGGATGGATTGACAGATATCCGCGACCTTTCCACCCAGACCATCCAAACATCGAAAGAAATGCAAAAAGACATGGATGATCTGTCACAGGTCATCAACCAGATGAGCAATGTCATCGCCGGGATCGATTCCATATCTATGCAGACAAACCTGCTGGCACTCAATGCATCCACCGAAGCTGCCCGGGCGGGCGAGGCCGGAAAAGGATTTGCCGTCGTAGCGACCGAGATCCGGACTCTCGCCGAGGAGACCCAGAAGATGACTAAGAACATGGATGATTTCCTTGAAAATATCAAAAAAGCATCCCAGAAATGCATTGACAGTGCCAACAATACGATCGATACACTGGGTTCTATGACAGAAAAGATCAAAAATGTCTGGGCATCGACAGATGAAAGTCAACACCATGTCTCAAAAGTCAACGGATCGATCCGCTCCATCGCTGCTGTCAGTGAAGAGATCAGCAGTTCCATGTCAGAAATGGAAGATCAGATCAGGAACAACACCGCTTTTATGGAAAATGTGAGTCATGCATTAAAAAAAGCCGTCGAACCCGTGGTCGATATAGAAAAAACTCTGGACAGTACCTTAAAACAGATGGGAGTCATGACAGAAGATGCATTTTATCATCTGGAAAACAAAGAATTTGCCCATTATATCGGCCGCGCCATCGCCTCCCATTACACCTGGCTGGAAAATCTGAAGAAAATGGTCACAGAGAAAAAATTGATACCTCTGCAGCTCGATTCATCCAAATGCGGATTCGGGCACTTCTACTACGCCATGACCCCTGGCATACCCGAAGTCTTACCCATATGGAAAGGTCTGGGCGACAAACACAAAAAATTCCACCAATTTGGAGGATCTGTTGTCACAGCTCTGTCCAACGGAGAATATGACAAGGCTACCCAGATCTATCGAGAGGCCGAAACTTATTCCAGAGGATTGATCTCAGACTTGCAGAAGATACAGAAGATCGCTGAAAAAAGTGCCTGATCTTGCTCCCATCTCCCCGTTTCGGTGAAGCATTGCGGTCGCTGCAGGAAGAATTGGATGCCAAGAACTTCTATGCGTTCAATCCCAGTTTTGACGCACGGACAAAATGCGAGTAGATCCTATGATAAAACTCCAAATGTCCCATGATCTCCGTCAAGTCCTGTGCCATCTATCTGAGGAACCGCCACAGGCATACGCTTTTCTCCAGGGAAGTCCTGAGTACCCAGATATCTGGGGAGAAGTACTCATGTACCCATGCTGGGGCGGCACCCTCCTCCTGGCTGAGGTACAAGGGCTGCCCCAGGAGTCCAAGCTCTGCAGCAACGAAGTTTATGCTTTCCACATCCACAGCGGTGCTTCCTGCGATAGCTCCGGGGAGCCTCCTTTTTCCCAGGTCGGACAGCACTGGAACCCGGGACATTGTCCCCATCCCTCCCACGCAGGGGATCTGCCACCCTTATTTGCAAGCTGCGGATATGCACTGACACTTTTTTACACACGCAACTTTGTACCAGAAGAAACCGTAGGGCATACATTGATCATCCACGCTATGGCAGATGACCTTACCACCCAGCCCTCCGGAAATTCCGGAAATAAGATCGCCTGCGGTGAGATCTTAGGCAACGAATGAGCAGGATATCCCAAAATGACAGCGTCCCTCCATGGGGCGCTGTCTTTATTGGACAGCACAGCTAAACTATGATAAAATAAACAGGCGATCGATACGAAAAAATATAAAGGAAAGCAGGTACAAATATGTTATCTACACTTTCTGCAGCCTTACCGACTCAGGAGTATCATCTAATGCCCCTAGACACGATCAGTGGGTTTGACGTACGGCCCGGTCTGTATGAGATACACGGGGCTACAGCCCTTTCAGCAAACGCAGTGAATTTCACTGTCCATTCCCGCCACGCCACTTCCTGCGAATTGCTCCTCTTCCGCAGAGAGGAGAACGAACCATTTGCAGTCCTCCCGTTTCCGGCAAATTATCGCATCGGAGACGTATTTTCTATGATCGTATTCAAATTGAATGTAAAAGATTTCGAATACGCTTACCGGCTGGACGGGCCCTATGAGCCGGAAAACGGCATCATCTTTGACAAGACAAAGATCTTATTGGATCCCTATGCAAGGGCTGTCACTGGCCAACGCATCTGGGGCCAGAGTCCCGACCGTTCATCTCCCTACAGAGCCAGGGTCGTTTTAAATAACTTTGATTGGGGAGCGACCTCGCGCCCCCTATTACCCATGCAAGATCTGATCATCTATGAACTGCATGTCCGTGGGTTTACCATGCATCCCTCTTCATGTGTGAAGCATCCAGGTACTTTCTCCGGGCTGAGGGAAAAGATCCCCTATCTGAAAGAGCTTGGCATCACCGCCGTAGAACTGATGCCCATCTTCGAATTTGACGAGACAATGGACATCCGGGAAGCAAATGGCAGAAGGCTCCTGGACTACTGGGGCTATAATACGGTAAGCTTCTTCGCTCCCAATACCAGCTATGCTGCTGAAGATGAATACAACCATGAAGGATACGAATTAAAGTCACTGGTCAGAGAATTAAATGAAAACGGCATCGAAGTCTTCCTCGACGTTGTATTCAACCACACAGCCGAAGGCAATGAACACGGCCCTTTCTTCTGTTTCAAAGGTTTTGACAACAACATTTACTATATGCTCACCCCTGATGGACAGTACTACAATTTCAGTGGCTGCGGAAATACATTGAACTGCAACCATCCCATCGTCCAGCAGATGATCCTGGAATGTCTCCGTTATTGGGTGACTAACTATCGGATCAACGGATTCCGTTTCGACCTGGCCAGTATCTTGGGAAGGGATAAAAACGGACTCCCCAACCAGAACGCCCCTCTCCTGGAAAGTCTGGCTTTTGACCCTGTCCTAGGAGATGTAAAACTGATCGCAGAAGCCTGGGACGCAGGCGGGCTGTATCAGGTAGGCAGTTTCCCCGCATGGAACCGTTGGGCCGAGTGGAATGGCCTATACCGGGACGATCTGCGGAGCTTTCTTAAGGGCGATCACTGGATGGCCCCTGCCGTTGCCAAACGGATCAGCGGTTCCATGGATCTATACACAGGACAATACAGGGGATATAATTCATCCATTAACTTTATCACTTGCCATGATGGGTTCACCCTCAACGATCTGTATAGTTATAATGAAAAACACAATCTGGCAAACGGATGGGAGAACACCGACGGGGCCAACGACAACAGGAGCTGGAACTGCGGGTTCGAAGGTGAGACAGACGACCCCCAGATAAATGCCCTGCGCCTGAAACTGATGAAAAACGCCGTATCTGTCCTCATGTGCAGCCGGGGGACGCCTATGTTCCTGGCTGGAGACGAATTTGGAGATACACGCTTTGGGAACAATAATCCCTATTGCCAGGACAATGAGATCTCTTGGCTGGACTGGTCTTTACTGGATAAAAACCGTGAACTATTTGAACATTTTAAATTTATGATCCAATTCAGGAAAGATCATTGCAGCATACGGGGCGGAGCACTCCCAAGTTCCATGAACTTCCCTCTGATCAGTACGCATGGCAATCACCCAGGGGATCCGATCACAGATAGATCGAAAGTCGTCTGCATCTTCTACGCATCCCAAAAGGAACATTCTTCCAAAGACGACCTTGTCTATATGGCGATCAACGCATATTGGGAAGACCAGCAGATCTCGCTGCCCATACTGCCAAAACCTTATATATGGAAGACAGTCGTCTATACAGATACCGTTGACCCACGACTCCTCTTTGAGAACACAATGCTCATGGGACCCAGGAGTGTAGCTATCTTTGAGGCAAGACCAGAGACCATCTAAAATAACTGCAAGACACACAAAAGAGAGCGCGAGTCTGTCCACACTCCGCTCTCTTTTTTGATTCAAAAGAAGACATTGACGATGCCTATCACAAATCCTATCAAAGCCCCCAGGTTCACGATCGTATCCAATTCTTTTCTCATCACAGATAAGACCAGCTCTTCGATCTCCAGCACATCCATCTGCAGTACCTTCTCTTCCACCATCTCCCGGACAGGGAATCTCTCTGCAAGCTCAGATACTCTCTCCTGGACGATCTCCATATATACCTTTTCAATCACATCCCGGATCTTCTCCGGTGTGGCTCCTGTCACTTCCATCAATTCCTGCAGGCTTTTCTCCTCAAGATCGGTCACCTGACCATCGATCACAGGCAGCAGAAGTCCTCTGCCATTTTCCTGTACATACCGTTCCACATACACGCCGATATGGGAGGTTATCCCTTCTATCAGATCGTCACTGATCATCTTTTCAAAGAGAGTACCATGGAGTTTTTCCTTGATCACCCGTTTACTCTCCTCATTGATCAATCCCGTGATATCCATACTGGCAAGACCCGTTTGGAACTTGTCGCACAATATATTTTCCAAACGCTGCTTCTCCGACTCATATCTTTCCTCTGGCATATGCGCCGTCAAGAGTCCTTTCACAGAGGATCTCTGCTTTTCCGCACTGCACAGGACTCCCAGCAGCGCATCCACCACTACTTGCCGCACCGGCCCGCTGACGAAGATCTGCTCCAGATCTTTTTTTGTCAGGAGATTATCTCCTACTGCCACGCCCAGCGCTCTTGCCAGCCTCTCCTTTCCTTTCGGTATGATACCTGGTGTGAAGGGGAGCTGGAAACCCTTGATCTTCACTGGATGGAGCGGCCGAAAGAGCATCTTTACCGCGATGAGATTTGTAAAATACCCTATGACAGCTCCTATCAGAGGACCCGCGATCAAACTAACAACATCCACTTTATCACCTCATCCGTACTCCCAGATCTGCAGATGCTGCTCTAACATATGTGACCTGCATCAATCTAATTGGGCAGTCCTGTTCGGATTTGTATTTTCTGCTGCCTGGCGCAGCGCGTTCTTTTTGGCCGCCGCTTCCAGGAGTTCTGTTTTCTTCTTTCCTTTTTCTGCTCTGAGTTCTTCCACTGTAGGATAGACAGTCGGCCTGCGGATATACCGGAAACTTGCCGAATATGCCTCGCCCACTGTAACACCGTTCTGGCTGCCCGAACAATGTACCGCGATCCAATCCCCATTGCTGGACTTGCCTACCAGGATGCCTACATGATTGTCACTGCCGGCTTCCGGGCCTCTCTGGAACACCAGGTCACCTGCCTGCGCTTCCTTTGCCTGGATCGTTTCCGCCCGGTTCCACTGATCTGAAGTCCCATGTCCGATCTGATCTTCTATCTCAGTATCCTGATATCCATTATTAAACGCCCAGTCCACAAAACCACTGCAATCCAATCCATAGGCACGTATCCTGCCTGTACTGGAACTGCCCGCAGAACTGACCTTTGCAGCGCTCCCCCAACGGTCATCCCAGCCCAGCACAGAAGACTTGCCGCCCCAGAAATAAGCCACCTTACCCACCAGGCTATAGCCTGCCTGGATGACAGCTACCCTTTCCTCTGACACTTCCTCCCCGGCACTCTGACGGATAAATCCTTTGGCCGCCGTGATCGTGGCACACAAGAGTGCGCAGTCCTGACCTGCATATTTCCGCAGAGTCTTTACTTCTTCTTTCGTCAGATCGCTTTTATGCAGTTTTATGTAGTCTTCCACATCCATGCCTTTATAGTCAACGAGGGCGATGTTCTTCTTATCCCGCTCTATCGCATTCATCTCTGCAAAGATCGCTGCCAAGGCTTCTTTTGAAGATCTGTTTAATTTAAATGAGCTTTTTCCTTCCCGTTTCTGCTCCATTACATAGACTGCCAGGATATCCTGCCAATTATGTACCAGATACTCATCTTCTTTATCCAATTTATTCGCCGCGATATACTCTGCCTCGATCTCATCCATCACATCCTCAAACTTTTCATTAAAAGTCAATGCGTAGTTGGATCTTAACTGCTTCAGATAAAAAGTACGCCCGGCTTTCAGATTCACAACATGGGTGGCAGAAGAGATCATCGTCGCCGGACCTTCGATGACCGTGACCTGCTCAGCCGGACCTTCCGTCTGTGTCCCTTCTCCCGGATCCGCCGGCGTCCCTGCCCCCGGATCTTGGCCTTGCTCCCCCGCTGCCCCTTTCAACTGGCTCAGCGTGTTTTCAGCAGCCACCAGGATATCATAATTGCCGACTTTGACTTTCTGGTCGGCACTCAGCGCCTCATACACACTCCTGGCACTCAAGATCAGACCTTCTTTCTCTAATGTCACCTCACCGATCCCGTTGATCGCTGCGATCACATTATCCACCGTTATAGAAGGATCCCCCGGATCATCGACCTGCTCATTCCCGCCCCCAGGTCCAGGTTCATCTTCGCCCCCGTCCACCGGGATCCCGTCGATGTCGTCCGCACCTGGTATATCGGTCGGCTTGACTGTCGGTGTGGCACTTGGTGTCTGCGTTGGTGTGGCCGTCTCTCCTGGAGTCGGGGTGACAGACGGCACATCTGTCGGTCCGATCGTCGGCTCTGGGGTGACCACCGGCTCTACAGTTGGCTCTGGGGTATCCGGGACATCTGTGATGTCTGGGGTATCTGTGACGTCTGATCCCACTGTCGGATCGCCGGTCATCTCTGATGGATCCGTGTCCCCGGCCAAGTTCCCGGATGTACTCCCCATATCGCTGGCAAGTGCGCTGAAACTGCTGGCCACGATCATAGCTGAGATCAATGTTATGCACAATAACTTCCTGATAAGATTATTTTTCATTCTGCTTTAAGACTCCCTTCTTTCCTGGTGTACCATTGGCATAACTGTACAGCACACCAGCTATCCGCACCTTATCTCTCTATATGGACCTTAAGATATTTCTTATATGATATCTACCAAGATCACAATAAAAATAGCCCACTATCCATGATCATTGTCTCATTCTACCATAAAATATTTTTGAAATCAACCGCCTGCAGCACATCGTCACGGAATTTTCACATCTTCCAAAGCTGTCCTTCCCCACATCAGAAAGAGATCCTGCGTTCCAAAAAAACAGAAAAAACAGCGCCGGCTCCCGCCGACGCTATCTTAGTCATCCTACTACTCCTGTCCACTGTATAAAGTGATCAGTTTCTTCAGATAGACATATCTCTCTTTTGCCTGTGCCTCTGACATCTCAAAGAGTCTGGCCGCCTTTTCCGGATCAGAGCGTTTCAGGGAATTATAGCGCACTTCTCCATCCAGGAAATCCTGATAGCTCTCTGTAGGCTCCTTGCTGTCCAGGATGAACGCATCTTTCCCTTCCTCTTTCAGGGCCGGGTTATAGCGGAAGTTATGCCAGTAACCTGCCTTCACAGCCAGTTCTTCTTCTGTCTGGGCTTTGCTCATACCTTTCTTGATCCCATGATTGATACATGGTGCATAGGCGATCACCAGTGAAGGACCTGGATAGGCTTCTGCCTCTGCGATCGCTTTTACAGTCTGGTTAAAGTCTGCGCCCATGGCGATCTGTGCAACATACACATACCCATAACTCATAGCGATGCTGGCCAGATCTTTCTTCTTCACTTCCTTGCCGCCTGCTGCGAACTGGGCGATCGCCCCTGTCGGTGTAGCCTTGGAGGACTGTCCGCCTGTGTTGGAATATACCTCGGTGTCAAATACCATGATATTGATGTCTTTGCCGCTGGCGAGTACGTGATCCAGACCACCGAACCCGATATCATAAGCCCATCCGTCACCGCCGAAGATCCACTGGGATTTCTTACCGAGGAAATCTTTCTGTTTCAGGATCTCTTTTGCTTTATCACATCCACAGGTTTCCAGAGCCGCCACGAGTTTTTCTGTCGCCGCGCCGTTCGTCGCGCCGCATCCGTAAGTCTCCAGCCATTCTTTACCGGCAGCTTTCACATCCTCATTATCCCCATTGGCGACTACGTCTTCTACCTTTGCCCGCAGACCGCCGCGGACTGCATTTTGTGCCAGGAGCATACCGTATCCGAACTCTGCCGCATCTTCAAACAGGGAGTTTGACCATGCCGGGCCATGTCCCTGGCCGTTCACTGTATACGGAGTGGACGGTGAAGAGTTCCCCCAGATAGAAGAGCATCCCGTTGCATTGGCGATATACATCCTGTCGCCGAATAATTGGGTGATCAACTTCGCATATGGTGTCTCTCCGCAACCGGCACATGCTCCCGAGAACTCTAAGAGCGGACGTTTGAACTGGCTCCCTTTTACAGTGGACTCCTTAAATTTGGCAATGACTTCCGGTTTCTCCGGCCTATGTGTACCATAAGTGAAGTATCTCTGCTGGCCTGCATTGGCCTCCATATTTTCCATTGCCAGTGCCTTGGCGCCTTTCTTCCCTGGGCATACATTTACACAAGATCCACACCCGGTACAATCATATGCAGATACCGTGATAGCGAATTTATACCCATCCATTCCTGTCATAGCCAGTGTCTGCATACCTTCTGGTGCCTGGGCTGCTTCTTCCCCGGTCAGAGCCACCGGACGGATGACTGCATGAGGACATACATAAGCACAGCGGTTACACTGGATACAGTTTTCCGGTCTCCAAACGGGGATATCAACTGCGATCCCGCGTTTTTCATAAGCGGCTGTCCCGGAAGGTGTCGTACCATCCACATAATCTTTGAATGCTGATACAGGCAGGCTGTTCCCTTCCTGGGCATTGACTTTCACCTGGATGTTATTGACAAAATCTACGGCATCTTTCCTGCCATGTTTTGCCTGGGATACGGTCAGGCCTTCCCCTTCAGCGCTCTTCCAGCTTTCCGGCACCTGGATCTCCACTACCTGTTTCGCGCCTGCATCGATCGCATCGTAGTTCATCTGGACGATGGCGTCGCCTTTTCTGCCGTAGGTAGCTTTTGCAGCAGCTTTCATCAGCTCGATGGCACGGTCTTCCGGAATGATATTCGCTAATTTAAAGAATGCTGACTGTAAGACAGTGTTGATACGCCCACCCAGTCCGATCTCTTTTCCGATCTTGATACCGTCGATCACATAGAATCTGATCCCATGGTCGGCGATGAACGTTTTCACCTGACCAGGCAGATGTTTCTCGATCCCTTCCATATCCCAGGGACAGTTCAGGAGGAATGTGCCGCCGTCCACCAGTTCTTCTACCATATGGTATTTGTTCACGTAAGACGGATTGTGGCAGGCCACAAAGTCCGCTTTGTGGATCAAATATGTGGACTTGATCGGTTCTTTGCCGAATCTCAGATGTGACATGGTCACACCGCCGGACTTCTTCGAGTCGTAATCAAAATATGCCTGGGCGTACATATCTGTATTATCGCCGATGATCTTGATAGAGTTCTTATTGGCACCCACAGTACCGTCGGCACCCAATCCCCAGAATTTGCAGTTGATCGTCCCTTCCGGTGTGGTCACCAAAGGCGCTCCTGTCTCCAGGGACAGATGTGTCACATCATCTACGATACCGATCGTAAACGGTGTCTTACTGCTGTTCTCATACACAGCCACGATCTGAGCAGGTGTGGTGTCTTTGGAACCCAGGCCATAACGTCCGGTAAATACAGGTACATCTTTAAGATCTGTGTCTTTCAGAGCTGCGACTACATCCAGATACAGAGGTTCACCCAGAGCACCCGGCTCCTTCGTACGATCCAGGACTGTGATCTGTTTTACAGAAGATGGGATAGCCCCCACAAGCGCTTTGGCTGAGAACGGCCTGTACAAGCGCACTTTCACTACACCGACTTTCTTGCCGGCAGCGATCAGATAATCAACTGTCTCTTCGATCGTGTCACATACGGAACCCATGGCGATGATCACATGCTCTGCATCTTTTGCGCCATAATAATTGAATAACTTATAATCCGTCCCGATCTTGGCGTTCACTTTATCCATGTATCCCTGTACGATCTCCGGCAACGCATCATAATAGGGATTACATGCTTCTCTTGCCTGGAAGAAGATATCCGGGTTCTGTGCCGACCCTCTCTGGCAGGGGTGGTTTGGATTCAGCGCGCGGCTACGGAACTCATCGATCGCGTCCTGATCCACCAGATCGGCCAGATCTTCATAATCCCAGGTCTCTATTTTCTGGATCTCATGGGAGGTACGGAAACCGTCGAAGAAATTGATGAAGGGGATCTTGCCTTTGATCGCAGCACAATGTGCTACAGGTGTCAGGTCCATAACCTCCTGCACGCTGGATCCACAGAGCATAGCGGCCCCCGTCTGACGGCAGGCATACACATCTGAGTGATCGCCGAAGATAGAGAGCGCATGGCTGGCCAGCGCACGTGCAGACACGTTGAACACACCGGGAAGCTGTTCCCCGGCGATCTTATAAAGATTGGGGATCATCAGCAGCAGACCCTGGGAAGCCGTATATGTGGTGGTCAGTGCGCCTGCCGCCAAAGAACCATGTACAGCACCTGCCGCACCTGCCTCTGACTGCATCTCTGTCACCTGGACTTCCTGTCCGAAGATATTCTTCCTCCCCTGTGTCGCCCATTCATCTGTGGCTTCCGCCATGACAGAAGAAGGAGTGATAGGATAGATAGCCGCTACATCAGAATATGCATAAGATGCATGGGCAGCTGCATGATTACCATCCATGGTTTTCATCTTTCTTGCCATTTTTCTTTCCTCCTTAGAAAATGCTAAAACAATTTTATCTGCCACTATCCCCCTGCGGATACTCTGTGGACAATGGCATCTATGTTTTTCATCATACCATATTTTGGAAAACGTGTCCAACAAGTTTTATCATGTTTTATTTAAAAACATAGCCGGGATCTATCCTCCTGCGCAGGAACGCCCCCGCCTGGACTGCCGCAGCCACAGACAACGCATCCTTCAGCAGATACGGCATTGAGACTGTGATGAACGCCTGCGGATAGGTGGCGCCCGTTGCCAGGACAAAGCCAGATACCCCTAAGAGATGGCAAGATAACAGTCCGGCTGATCCCATAGCCACAGCAGTCATCTTGTTTTTTCCCACCCCGGCGCCGCAAGCCCAGGCCAAAAATAAAAACCCAAACAAAAATCCCCCTGTAGGTCCCACCAAGACAGCGATACCGCCTTTCATGCCCGCAAACACAGGGATACCCACAGCCCCCACCGCTATATACAGGCCCACGGCGCTGATCCCAGGCCAGCGCCCCAGTACATAGCCGCACAGAGCCACTGCAAAGGTCTGTAGGGTCAGCGGCACACCAGAAGGCATGGGGATCTGTATGACAGAGAGTACAGCAAGTACTGCAGTACACATGGCGATCTTCACCATAGACTGTGTCGTCATATTTTGCTTTTTCATATGATCTTTCTCCTTATACTATGCTTATTTTTCATGATGATCATTCATGTCCCAGGATCTTTTCCAGAGATCTTTCAGACAAAAGATCCAACAATCTCTTTTGGATATACTCCAGCTCCTGATGTATCTGACAGGGCATCCCCCCTGCCCCGTCCCTGCTGCACTGTTTATCCGGATCCAGGCATTCCACAAGGAACATCTCCGGATCGATCGCCCGATAGACATCCAGGAGCGTGATCTCCCCCGGATCTTTTTCCAGGGCATACCC
This sequence comes from uncultured Lachnospiraceae bacterium, assembly GCA_947652925.1. GTDB lineage: Bacteria > Bacillota > Clostridia > Lachnospirales > Lachnospiraceae > MGBC164599. The sequence continues at coordinate 7,267 of CANTEW010000046.1, read as the reverse complement.
GCCATGGACGCCGCGAAAACCTTTCACGATCTTAGCCGTCTGCAGTTTCTTGAGTATCTTGTAGGCAAAAGGTGCTGTGATCTCTTCTTTTTTACAGATCTCGCCTACACTGAGCCGTTCTTCATCGATCAAAGCCCGTATCACCCGGACCGCGTAATCACATTCTCTGGTAATAAACATTTCCCGTATATTTCCCCCTGCAAGAATCATCTACCTATTTATATATAGTGTAACGATCCTTTGGTATCTAGTCAAGTTTTATTCCCTGAACAACAAGATCACCAGCCCCACCGCCAGGATCACAAAGCCAAGGACGATCCGCAGGTATTTCCCTATTTTTAGATATCTGGGATCCTCCATCAGAGTTTCTGCACTGCTGTAAGCCGTGCCTGCCACCACCATCAGCACACTGTGCCCCACGGCATACAAGATCATCAGGAATATCCCCCACCAGGCCCCTCTGTCCGCCTTTGCCACCATAGCCAGCAGAGCGATCATGACGGGAGTCGCACAGTGGGAGGCAAATATACCACCCAGGGCGCCTGTGAAAAACGCCCCCACATACCCTTTTTTCTTCTTCTCCCCCTCCATATGCACATGGGGGATGATGTGTATGACACCCCATGTCTGCAGAGCCATCAGGACCATCAAGAGACCCAAAAGGATATTCCACCACTCTCCTGCATGGTGCATCACATGGCCGATGGCCGATGCCAGAGATCCAAAAACACCGAATGTACAAGCCATCCCTAGAGCCATGGTCAGCGATACCGAAAATGCCCGGCCCGGATCCTCTTTCGCTGTGGCACCCACATAGGTCAGCACCATGGGGATCGTGGACAGAGAACAAGGTGTAAAAGATGTGATCACCCCAGCCGCCAGACAGAGTACAGGGGCGACCCACATATTCTGATCCAGCAGACGGGCGATCGTTTCCAACCATCCATTCATAGATCTATCTCCATTTCTCCATGATCAGATCATGCCAAGACTGATCTGGGTCATGAACATACCATATTTTTTTCCATCTGTCAAAAGAGCCTTTTTTAGCTCATACATATCCTATATGCACCCCCATTTGATCTGGAGTTTTTTTGATATGATCTTCCTCACAGACTGGTCGATCCTGGCCTCTTTGATCTTCCCTTTTTTTACAGCCTGCAGCACGGCCTTATATGCTGTGTCCAGATCTGCACTCATGAGGAGCATATCCTCTCCCGCCTTTACCGCTTTTATGGCCGCAGTCTCTGTGGTGTAGCGTTTTGTGATGGCCCCCATGCCCATGCTGTCTGTGATGAGCAGGCCCTTAAAGCCCATCTTCTTTTTTACCAGGCCAGTACACATAGAACGGGACAGGGAAGCAGGCGTATTGTCCGATAAGATACCCGGGCACGAGATGTGCCCCATCATGACGAGATCCGCCCCCGCGTCAAAACCTGTCTGAAAGGGGATGAGTTCGCATCTTTCCAATCCCTCTAATGTTTTGTACGTGCAGGCCATCCCCGAATGACTGTCTTCAGAAGTATCCCCGTGCCCCGGAAAATGCTTGACAGATGTCAAGACCCCGCTCTTATGGAAACCCTTGATCTGTGCCGCCACCATCTTGGCTACCAGATCCGGGTCGGAGCCAAAGGCACGGTCGCCGATGACCTGATTTGCCGGATTCGTCCATACATCTGCCACAGGTGCAAAATCTACATTAAATCCCAATCTCTTGATATAAGAACCGATCTTATACCCTGCATCCCGGGCAGCAGATGGATCTTTTGTCTTTCCAATGGACAGCATGGACGGATATACAGGCGTGGAGATGATCCCCCTTCCCGCGATCCTCGCCACACGTCCCCCCTCTTCGTCAACACCTGTAAAAACAGGCAGCCCTGTGACCGTCTCACTCACATCCTGATAGGATCCGAGCATCCCGATCACCTGCTCTTTCGTGACGATATTATCCCCCATCAAGATGATGCCGCCTACTGGAAGATCAGCAAAAGCTTCCCTTGTACGGCTGTCAAAATGAGTGGATGCCGAAGGTCCTGCTAACGCTTCCGGAGTCACAAAGAACATCTGCGCCACTTTCTGCTCCAATCCCATAGAGCGCAGGATATCCCTGCTCGCTGCCGAGATCTTCGTAGAGGCTCTCTGGATATCACTGTAGGGACCATAGACCCGTTTTCCATTGACTCTGCAGAAAGGCCGGATACGATAATGGTAATTTTTTTCTCTTGCAAGTTTTTTATCTGTATACGAGAGTTTCTTTACCCGCCCCACTGGCCTATACCCTGTATCTTTGTACTGCGAACGCTCTATAACATAACCGGAAGCTCCCTTTGCCCTTTTCCAGACAAGTTTGACGGAAGACGCAGACACTGCACAAGCCTGTGTGATCTTTGTCGTTCCCGGTGCTGTCTGTCCTATCGATCCATTTTGATCATATGCGCTCCAGACCCGCTTTCCATCCACTACGCGATACGCCTTTATTGTATAGATATAAGGGACTCCCATTTTTACAGGGCTGGACTGACTATCCTTATGGGTGTATCTGGGCGCCTTGTCACCTTTGATCATGACGACAGCCTTCCATCTCCCGTTTTCTTTTCGAAGGATCTGGTAACCATCGGCTCCGGCCGTTTTCTGCCAAAAGATCTTCAGACGGTCGTATCTTACAGCCTCGATCTTCTGTATGTGCGGAACAGACAGGAAAGCTCTTCCTGTGATCCCTGCCTCATCATAATCACCGTATATCTTCTTCCCTTCTATATACCGATACGCTCTTACAGTATATGTATATCTCCTCCCTGTCAGGACATGGAAACTGTCTGTATAAGAAATTTGCTCCGTATCGCCTAAGAACTCCCATTTCCCATTTTCCATGCGATAGATCTCATAACCCTGGGCATCGGGTACTGCCTCCCATGTGACCTGGATACTGTCATATGATGCAGACGATGCATTTACCAGCCTGGGGATCTCAAGCGGATCTGCCGGCTCTGGACTTGCAGCAGGTTCTTGCGGCACAGTCTGGGGAAGATCATCGACAGAAAGAGCTTCCGGGAGACCATCCGCTGAGATCATATCCTGGGAGATGACCTCCTGCGCAACGCCTCCCGCGGAGAGGGTCCCCCCTCGGGCATGTACCACGATCAGATACATAGAAACGAAAAACAAAAAGATCATGAAGACCATCTGCTCACTCCTCTTATCCATATCGAAACACTCCTTTCTGTGCGGATCTTCAGATATACTTTTTTATTCTATTTAAAGAAGCCCGCTTTGTCAAGACGGGAGTCCCACAGTCCGGCAGTATCTTCCCGGATCCGCCGGATAAAAAATAACTCTTGCATATTCCCCGATTTACGGTAAAATAAGAGTTGCTATAAAAAACCATAAAAAATAAACGAGGTTTGTATAATGATCACAGCGAATAACATAACCTTGCGCATAGGCAAGAAAGCTTTATTTGAAGATGTGGATATAAAGTTCACAGAAGGCAACTGCTACGGACTGATCGGCGCCAACGGAGCTGGTAAATCTACATTTTTAAAGATCTTATCCGGCCAATTGGAAGCCACCAAAGGAGAGGTCGTGATCACCCCCGGACAGAGGCTGTCTTTTTTACAGCAGGATCACTTCAAATACGATGGATACCAAGTCCTTGACACGGTCATCATGGGCAACCAGCGGCTCTACGATGTCAAAAAAGAAAAGGAAGCCATCTACGCGAAAGAAGATTTTACCGACGAGGACGGCATCCGCGCCAGTGAACTGGAAGGGGAATTTGCAGAGATGAACGGCTGGGAAGCTGAATCCGACGCCGCCGCCCTGCTGAACGGACTGGGCGTGGAAACGGAACATCACTACACCCAGATGAAAGACCTGGAAGGAAATCTGAAAGTAAAAGTACTGCTGGCACAGGCGCTGTTCGGCAACCCGGATATCCTGCTGCTGGATGAGCCCACCAACCATCTGGATCTGGATGCGATCGAATGGCTGGAAGAATTCCTGATCGATTTTTCCAACACAGTGATCGTCGTATCCCATGACCGGTATTTTCTGAACAAAGTCTGCACACACACCGCAGACATTGATTACGGAAAGATCCAGCTCTATGCGGGGAACTATGATTTCTGGTTCGAATCCAGCCAGCTTTTGATCAAACAGATGAAAGAGGCCAACAAGAAAAAAGAAGAAAAGATCAAAGAATTGCAGGAATTTATTTCCCGTTTCAGCGCCAACGCCTCAAAGTCCAGACAGGCCACTTCCCGTAAGAAAGCTCTGGAAAAGATCCAGCTGGACGAGATGCGCCCGTCCAGCCGGAAATACCCTTATATCGATTTCCGTCCGGACCGGGAGATCGGCAACGAAGTATTGATGGTGGAAAACCTTTCGAAGACCATCGACGGGGAGAAGATCCTGGATGACCTCACGTTCACCCTGGGACACGACGATAAGGTTGCCTTTGTAGGTTCCAATGAACGGGCAAAGACCACTCTTTTCCAGATCCTCATGGGTGAGATGGAGCCAGACGGAGGCTATTACAAATGGGGCGTGACCACTTCCCAGGCATATTTTCCGAAAGACAGCACGGCAGAATTCGACAATGACCTGACGATCGCCGACTGGCTGACCCAATACTCAGAGATCAAGGACGCCACTTATGTGCGCGGCTTCTTAGGACGTATGCTCTTTGCCGGAGAAGACGGCGTAAAAAAAGTCAAGGTCCTTTCCGGAGGAGAGAAAGTCCGTTGCCTCCTCTCCAAGATGATGATCTCCGGCTCCAATATCCTGATCCTGGATGAACCCACCAACCATCTGGACATGGAGGCCATCACCGCCCTAAACAACGGCCTGATAAAATTCCCGGGCGTGATCCTCTTCGCTTCCCATGACCATCAGTTCGTACAGACCACCGCCAACCGGATCATGGAGATCCTGCCGGGGGGGACGCTGATCGACAAGATCACCAGCTACGATGAATACCTGGCCAGCGATGAAATGGCCAAGAAACGCCATATCTACACAATGAAAGAAGAAGATAATTAAGACTCCGCTCTTCTATCATCCTGTATCTCAACATCCTGATCCCTGGAGACGATGGCTTGTATGATCATACCGACCACACTCAAGACTGTCCCCAGGATCAGGATCTTCGTATCTATATCCCTTTTCAAAAGAGCCGCCACAGAGACCGCAATGGAAAAACCGCCCCCCAAAGCCGTGTTTATGATCACCATCGGCTTTACAAAAGCTATCCCCAGCAAGCCAACGAGGATGCCTATGCCCAGGCAGCCCATAAATGCAAGGGAACTCTTCGGCTGTAAGAGGATGCTGCAGATCACCGTACCGATATCCATACACAGCAGAAAGACCCCCAGCCGGTAAATGTGAAAAGACACAAGCCCAAAGAACAGCCCGCCCACCAAGATCGCACAGATCTGGATCAAACTATTTCTGGTATAATAGGAAGCCAGGGTGTAAAAGAGCACCACCCCCATATAAAAACCTGCCAGACTGATCCATGCCTTCAGCAGCCGATATCCCAAGAAACAGTTTAAGATACCGATGACCAGCGTCACCCCCGCCGTGCTGACCTGCAGCTTTCCGATCTCTTCTGTGACCATGGACAAAAACTCCATCAATCTCTCCATACATCACCACCTGTTACATCAACACATATAAAGTCAACAGATCATCCATATTACTATAATGATATTCCACCTGGGGGATCCCCTGTACATCCATATAATACCTGGCGATCTCCTCGATCCGGCCATTGACCACCAGCTCTGTATACGCAGTCTGATAGCTGTCCGCATCTGAATATTTAAACCGGATCAGATGGAGTCCCTGATCAATCTGGCTGGTAAAATAACTATACAGACTATCCCAATCATAGCTCGAAAAGCAATTGCCGTTCATAACATAATAATTATAGTCTACAGATGAACAAACAGGAAGGGTGAACTCCTCATCCGGCCAGCAGATCTTATTATACTCCTCAGGAAAAGGCGCCAGATGATCATACAGGGGCACCGTCCCGTCAAGTCCCAGAAGATCCGGCTGATCCCCGTTGGTGGCGTCTACATAATAGTAGTCCCCCTCTATATTTACTATATTCCAGGCATGTCCTCCTGATGACATCTTTGTGTCCCCCGACACATAGATCGACTCCACACCAAGTCTCTCCAGGAGATACTGCACGGCTCCTGCATATCCGGCACAGACAGCCTGTCCCTTTGCGAATACCCCTGCGATATTCTGGTCATCCTCATTGACCACGTACTCTGTATTCCCTATCACATAGTCGTAGACTGTCCGCACCATATCGTAAGTGCCCGCACTTTCAGGGAGAAGAGATATGACCTGTTGATAGGCCTGCTCCATGTACACCTGCACAGACTCAGATCCTTCCTGGTCATACCCATAAGAAGGCATAAAGACTGTGCGCGACTTGGCGATCGTTTTATAATAAGTCTTCCCGTTGTGTACCCAGAAGATCTCCTGGTGATCTTTTAACAATGCCCTGTATGCTTTATCGATGGCATCATTATCCGTATCTGTCACATGGATCTCATCCTCAAAAGCCAGTATGCCTTCTAAGAGCTGGCGGTACGTCCTTTTTTCATCCGCCGTGAGTTGTTTAAAATAATATTCCTGGTGTATCCCGTCTGTTTCCGCTACCGGTCCTTCTGTCGGCGTAGGCGTCCGCGTCTCTTTTGCAGAGATGACTGTATCCAGTACATGCGTGCATCCCCCCATGCCAGCCAGCATCCCCGCCATAAGAAGACACAAAAACCCCTTATAAGCTCTTTTCATATATGTTTCCCCTGCTCATTATCCTCTCTTTTCGAAAATATACAACCGCAGTGATCCTGCCTATACAGATGATACTGGGCTGATAATCCCAGAGAACGGCCGTATCCATTGCGTTTTTTAAAATCAGAAGGCAGATATGCGATCCCCTGTTCCTGCCCGATCTGCTCTCCGATCTCATTGATCTTCTGTGCATTTTTCAGAGGGCTGATGGTCAATGTTGTCGCAAAACGATCATATCCCCCTTCTTTCCCCACTAAAGCCGCCTCCGCCAGGCGCAGCCTAAAACAGGCAGAACACCGTTGTCCACCTTCAGGCAGACTTTCCATGCCCTTTGTCACCTCATAAAACCTCTCCGGGTCATATCTCCCTTCCTGAAAGGACACCGGATACCGAAAAGACATCTCCCTGATCAGCCTTTCCTGCTCTTGGACCCGCTGTCTGTACTCCTCAT
>CANTEW010000045.1 GCA_947652925.1 uncultured Lachnospiraceae bacterium | reverse complement strand
CTATGACTCCAAGGGGATTTGAACCCCTGTTACCGCCGTGAAAGGGCGGTGTCTTGACCACTTGACCATGGAGCCTTGCCCTCAGCGACAAGAATGATTCTATCATACGTTTATCCATTTTGCAAGAGTTTTTTGTAAAAAATATGGATAATATGTAACAGCCCCTTTTCGCCTATCCTGTATCGCCGAAGAGATGAGGCTAAAAATGCATACGGCCTCCCTTTAACAGGCTCTCTCCCCGGCCGGTACAGTCCGTCTATGATCAAGACCGGATCTTCACTGCATCACACCCGGGAGCAGATCCATCCGGATAAAATACCCCTGATCATGCTGGCACACAGGGCACACCTTGGGTACTTCCGTCCCCCGATAGATATATCCACATTTCAGGCACATCCATGCAGCCTCCACATCAGACACAAATAACTTCCCCTCTTCCAGGAGCTGCGCCAGATGCCCGAACCGGTCCCCATGGGTTTTCTCGATCTGCGCGATCTTCTGGAAAGAAGAGGCTACTTTGGTAAAGCCTTCAGACGCCGCGATCTCACCGAAGTGATGGTAGATATCATCGTGTTCCTCATACTCATTATGCTGGGCCGCCCGCAGGAGTTTTTCCACGTCTTTATGGTTGTCCACCGGATAACCTGCATCTATGACAATGGTATGGCCGTTCAGCTCCTGCAGATGATCATAGAAGATCTTCGCATGCTGCTGTTCCTGGGATGCGGTAAACCGGAAGACCTGTTCGATCACATGGAAATGCTCTTTTTTTGAAAGATCCGCGCTGAACACATAACGGTTCCTCGCCTGGCTCTCTCCTGCAAACGCCCTCATCAGATTCGCTTTTGTCTCACTGTCGCAAAATTTTACTGACATACTGACCTCCTTTTTTGCTTTGGATCATGTATAGTATGTCCGTTTTTTATGATCTAATGCGGCATCTTTTTAAATTCTTTCCAGATCATATAGACCGCGAGGATACCCGCCGCCCCGTCTGCCACCGGCCCTGCGTAGATCACCCCGTCGATCCCCATGAACATGGGGAAGATGATCACCAGCGGGATCAAGAAGATCAGCTGCCTGGTCATAGAGAGCAGGATACCCCGGGTGGACTTCCCAATGGATGTAAAAAAGTTCGCCGTCAGCGGCTGCAGGCCATTTATAAAGGTACAGAGCATAAATATGCGGAAATACTGTATGGAGAATTGGTAATACAGCTCCTCCCCCGACCCAAATAGAGAGGTGATCTGTCTGGGGAATATCTGGAACCCCAGAAAGGCAAAGACCGCGATCACAGTGGCGACAGTCCCTGCATAGCGGTAAGTCGCCCGCACTCTCTTATATCTCTCCGCCCCATAATTAAATCCGAAGATCGGCTGCGCTCCCTGGGATATCCCAATGACAATGGCCATAAAGACCATATTGACTTTTGCCACGATCCCCACTACAGCCAAAGGGATATCGCTCCCATACACAGAACCCTCTCCATAGTAGCGCAGCACATTATTCATCACGATCTGGGTGGCCGTCATAGCCAATTGATTAAAGCAACTGGCAGCACCCAGGGAAGTGATCGCCAGCAGACACCTCCCACTGGGCAAAAATCCCTTTAAAGTAAGACGCACAGTCTTGAACCTGGGGAGATAGACAAAGACAAGGACTGAAGACAAGACCTGCCCAATGACTGTAGCCCAGGCAGCGCCCCCGATCCCCATATGGAACACGAAAATGAACAAAGGATCCAAGATCGTATTGACCACAGCACCGCTGACCATGACCCCCATAGAATATGTAGGGCTCCCATCCGCCCTTATCAGATGGTTCGCCCCCACAGTAAGGATATAAAACGGCATCCCGAAAGAAGTGATGCCCACATAATCCATCGCATAGTCCAGCACCTGCGGCGTAGCGCCGAACACCAGGATCAAAGGTTTGAGAAACAGCCTGGCCAGGACACAGATCAAGATACCGGAGATCAACAGACTGCCAAACGCAGTCCCTGCGATCTTCTGGGCTTTCTCTTTATTGCCCCTCCCCATCTCCAGATTAAAATTAGACGCGCCCCCGATCCCCAGCAAGAGTCCCAAAGAAGTTGCCAACGTAGTCAGCGGAAAAGCTACATTCGTTGCCGCATTCCCGTACATCCCCACTCCCTGTCCGATAAATATCTGATCCACGATATTATACAGAGCGCTCACCAGCATACTGATGACTGCAGGGATCGCAAATCTTGCCAATAACCTGCCAATAGGCTCCGTCCCCAACAGTTCTTGTTTACTTGCCTGTACCTGTCCCATAACTCCCTCCGTTCCTCCATAAGTAGATAAAATGTCCTAAAAGGCTGCCTTAAAAGCAAAAGCTTTTAAAGCAGCCTCTTTGTCTTTATATTGAGTGCCTAAATGACCCTCCTCACATCTAAGATCGTACGGTAAGCCGCATTATCACTCACCTTGATGCCGCCGGCTGGATAGGGCGCACTATTTGAAGCATGTACGATCTGGCCATTCCCCATGTAGATCGCGATATGACTCCCGTAGCAGATCAGATCCCCCGGCTGTGCCTGTGAGTAGGGAACGCTCACACCATTTGCCTGCTGTGCTTCTGATGTCCTGTTCAAAGCTACACCGAAATGGGAATACACACTCTGGACAAATCCTGAACAGTCCGCACCATTGACTGGATCCGTCCCGCCCCATACATATGGATTGCCCACAAACTGCAGCGCATAATCCACGACCGCCTGCCCTGCGCCGCTGCCAGTAGAAGCAGCTGGAGTCGTCACATCCCCAACATCCGAAGTACTCCCATCGATCACATTGCCGTACTCATCTGTCTGTACTGTACCGCTCCCGGTATCATCTGTCACAGGGACATCCTCTGTATCATCGCTCAGGCCAGTGTCATCTATGAGCGCATCCATATCCAGATCCGCATCCGTATCTGTAGTATCCTCTCCATCCGTCTCATCTTCCACGTCCGCAGGATCCAGATCGGCAAGATTCTCTATGTCTTCTGTGGTATCTGTCTCTTCTTCAGACTCAGTCGCAGCTTCTGGAGTTTCTGGAGTTTCTGTTGCCTGTGCTGCCCGTGCCTGTCTCCTGGCTTCTTTTTCCGCTTCCTCGGCAAGTCTGGCTTCTTCCGCTCTTCTGGCCGCTTCCTCGGCTTCCGCCGCTGCCTGGGCCTGTCTCCTGGCTTCTTCCTCCGCCGCAAGACGTTCCGCCTCCAGACGTGCGATCTCTTCCGTCTGCTGCTGCAGTAAAGACGCATACTCTTCTGCCTGAGACTGTGCTGTGGCGATCTGCGCCTCATAATCTTCCGAAGCAGAACGCTTCTCTGCCAGCTGGCTCTCAAGCGATGCCTGCTGCGCTTCCTGCTGCGCTTTCATATCCACCAGCTCGGCCTTCTCCGCCTCTAACTGTACGCCAAGCTCTTTCACACCCTCCACAGTGTCCTCGAACTTCTGCAGATTCTCACGGTCATATTCATACATCTTCTGTGTATATTCTGCTTTATTCAGAAGATCCGGCAGATCCTTTGACTCGAACAGCACTTGCAGCCAAGCTGACCCCCCTCCTTTTTCATAGAGGAATTGGATGCGTTTTTTCATGGCTTCATACTGTTCATCTTTCTTTTCTTCCGCTTCTTTCAGATCCTCATCCGTTTTCTTGATGGCCGCCTCCTTATTGGCGATATCCTTCTTCAGCACGTTGACCGCGACCATAACGTTCACCAATTCCTGATCCAGCTCATTGATCTCCGCACTCAACGCTTCCTTCTGGACTTCCAGGCTCTCTATCGTAGCGTACGCTTCATTCAGACTATTATTGGTGTTCTCCTGTTCCACACGCAACTGTTCTTCCCTTGTCGCCCCCACACTCACAACCTGTGAAAATGTAACGACAAGTGCCAGCATATAACATATGATCCTTTTCTTCATGATCCATCAACCCTTCATTTCTTGATAATTTTATACTCCCTCAATACGTTTCCCTTAACTTCTCCCCCATGATAGCACAGTCTCCACAGCTTTTCAAGAGTAAATCTTAAAAAATTCAATATTTTTGTAACATTTCGATGATCTATTGTAATAGTTTACTGCGGAGGATACAGCGCAAAAGAGAGATATCCGGCACATACCCAGATATCTCTCCCATCATCTACTTAAATATATCCGCCAGGATCTGATCGGCTCCCATACTACTATATCCATCCGGATCTGACAAGGTCTTTGCATTCCACCTCAGAGTATTGCTGGCCCTGATATATGATGAACCCACACCGCAGGATAGACTGAACTTTTTCGTCAGACTTGGATAATACAGTTCCATATATTGTTTCGCCAGGGATACCGCCTCACTGTCCCATTCTCCAGACGGTGTCGTCGTCCCGTTGATCTGCACGCAGGGCGGTGTAGAATGGACGATCACCAGACTCCCATCTGAACATTGCCCCATAACGATAAATGTATGTCCGGACATGCTCCCCACGTCCCCTGCCTTGAACTGTCCTATGTAACCCTTCTTACTCAGTTTCGCCTGTGAACGCAACGTCCCGTATCCTCTGCCGGCATATACACTGGCGATCGTAGAGGCTTCCGCCACGTAGCCGCTGCCCACACCGCTCTGCGTCTCCATGACCTGGTAAGTACTCCATCCTACAAATCCAGAGCAATCCAGCCCTTTCGCCCTGGTGGACACAGACAGATCCTGATAGTTGGCAAAATTATAGGAACTCCCGTGGGAATTGAACCAGGTCTTCCACTTCGGATAGACACCGATATAAGTCGCTGTGGGCTGCGCCCAGCCGCCTCCCCAGACATACAGAGTATTGCCCACAGGCTGCAGCGCACCCAGGAGGAAATTCTTGATGGTATGGGCTTCTCCCGGCTGGTCGACGGATGCATCACTCTCATCCACCTCACGCTCCAGCACACCCAGGGCATCAAAAAGATAAGTCTTATTGCTGATCGTCTGTATACCCGTGAGCCGCACGCCCTTATCTGCCTTTTTCTTAGAGAGATAATACTTATTGCCATTGTATGAGAGCCAGCCCGTCTTCACATAGCCCTCATCCTCAAAATAATACCATTTACTCCCTATCTCTTTCCATCCTTTATAGGTACCGGTCAGAGTAAAATGATATTTTTTGCCGTCAATGGTCTTCCACCCATTAAACAGCTTTCCGCTCTCCGTGGCGTAGTAGTATTTTTTGTTCACTTTAAAGAGTCTGTCTGTATACATGGCTCCAGAACTCTTATTCAGATAATACTTATCTTTCCCGCCTGAAGCGTTCGTTTCCGAAAGCCAGCCATACCGCATAGCACCTTTCGGTGTCCTTTTCCTGAAAAAATACCACTTTTTTCTGATCTTCTTCCATCCGGTGGCCATCACACCGTCGCGGTCCACATAATATTTCAGACCGTCTTCCTCAGACAGGATGAATTCATTCTCTGCCATCATGCCGCTGCCGGGCTTTAGGTAATAATATTTTCTATTATAACGGATCCATTCGTCTTTGACTTTCTTACCATCTTGATAATAATACCATATATCGTCCTTCTTGACCCATCCATCCCTGACTGCCGCCTGCGCCTCCACTGCCGTCACATACAGCGGAGCACATCCTGCCATCAAAAAAACGGTCATGAACATCCATAGGATCTTCCAGTTGACACTTTTTTTTCCCATCGCCACCGCCCATCCTTTTTAAAATATTACTACTTATTAACTATATCCTTATATCGAATGGCTTTTTTTAAATGAATATTACAAATATATTTCATATTATAGCGTGGGAAAATGGAAATGTCAACACACTCAATTAAATCCATAAAACTTTTGACATATTTTATAAAGAGTCGTGGACATGCTGCGCCCGCTCTTCCCCGGCAGGTTCACAGCCCTCCCTACAATGCCACGGCGCACAGCCCGGTAGATACTCTTGTCCACATCTTTGATATATCTCCACAGCTCCTCTTTCTTATCCAGGTTTTCTTCTTTGCCTGAACGTATCAGCATAACGCTGGACACAGCTGTGATGATCGTCAGATAGCGTATCATATACTGCCTGAGCTGCCTGGACTTGACCGGCGCCTCCGCCAGGATATCCACCATCTTCTTATTCACACGGATCTGCTGGTCTATCCGGCTGATCATGACCGATTCATGTACCGACTGGTCCTCCCGCCCAATAAAATAACGATAGAAATTCACATCCAGATAATACAGAGTGGACACATAGGGCAGAGGTTCAAATACAAAGAGATTGTCCACATAGAATGTATGCTCCGGGAGCCGCAGCCCACAGACTTTTAATAATCCTGTCCTGTATATCACAGAATGCATCAGGATATATTTCCCGGCATGCATATGCTTCACCTGGTTCCAGCCAAAGACTTCATTTTTAGGGAAACATTTTCTGTACTGCATGACTTTTTTCCGGGATGCGCCCTGCTTTTCGTAGACAAAGTTACTGATCAGCATGTCTAACGTCTGCGGGCCGCGGGTCAGCTCCTCCAGCGTGTCCATAACGACCCGATAGGCCTCCTGGTTCACCCAGTCATCACTGTCCACCACTTTGAAATAAAGCCCTCTGGCATGGGCAAGCCCTGTGTTCACCGCCTGTCCATGCCCTCCGTTTTCCTGATGGATGGCACGCACAATGTCCGGATACCGCTCAGCATATCCATCGGCGATCTTCCCCGTATCATCTGTGGAACCATCATCTATGATCAGTATCTCCACATCGTCTCCCCCTGCCAAAAGAGAATCCACACATTTCTCCATATATTCCTGTGAATTGTAACAAGGCACTGTGATCGTCAATAATTTCATGGCTCTCTCCTATCTTCCACACCGCCGTCCCCTTTGATATCACCCACAAAAGCGTCAAAGGCCGACGGGATCGCATGATCTCTCTGGACCTCTGTGTGTCCTGCAAATATCATATCCCCCTGCTGTTTCCCTTCTAACTGCTGTACGCGTACCTGATATCCCAGCATCCGCCATTCCACATGGGAAAAAACATGTTTTGCCTCTCCCAGAGGACGGATGCGCAGGGGCACCAGATCCATTGACCTCACCAGATCCAACACCTCTTTTTCATTGAGATGCTCTTCCACATTGGGCAGCTCATATAAGTCAGCCAAAAGCCCTTTCGATGCCCGCTTGCGGATGGCCACACAGTCTCCATCCTGGATGACCAGGACTGTGCGTTTTTCGATCTTCCGGGGTTTTGGCCGTGACTTTACCGGGAGTGCCTCCACTGTGCCATGCGCCGCAGCCAGACACAGGCTTTCTAATGGACATTGGCTGCATTTTGCCTGTCCCCCCGGCAGACACACCAATGCACCCAGCTCCATGAGAGCCTGGTCATAATCACCTGGACGATCTGTTGGCATGACCTCCTGTATCTCCTGTTCGATACGACGGCGCACCGACTGCTTCGCGATATCCTCCCGTCTTTCCATCACACGGGATATGACCCGCAGTACATTGCCGTCTACCGCAGGCACTGGGATATCGTAGGCAATGGATGCGATCGCTCCAGCGGTGTAATCCCCGATCCCTTTAAGGCTCTTGAGCGCTTTAGGATCCGCGGGGAGCTTTCCCTGATAGCGTTCCACCACCTGCTGTGCCGCTGTCTGCATATTGCGGGCGCGGTTATAATAGCCGAGCCCTTCCCACAGCTTCATCAACCGCTCCTGGGGACAGGCCGCCAGAGCCTCCACTGTGGGGAGAGCCTCCAAAAACCTCGTAAAATAATCTTTGACCACCTCGACCCGTGTCTGCTGGCACATGATCTCCGAGATCCATATCTCATATGGATCCTTACGCATCCTCCAGGGCAGAGGACGTTTATTCACCCTATACCAATCCAATAACGGCTTTTCTATATCCTGTAATCGACCCAACATCACTCTTTCTCCGATCTCCATGCAACTGTTACCATCATATCATAAATCTGGAAAAATGATAGTTGCTTTTTTATTTTTTGGCATTTAGAATAATGGTATGAACGCAAAGGAGGATATACAAAATATGGACAGTATGATCTTTGATGTCGACGGCACTCTCTGGGACGCCACTGAGATCGTGGCTGCAGCATGGACGCAGACAGCCCGCCAGGGATATGATCCACAGATGACGATCACCGCACAGCGGCTGCGCGGATTATTCGGAAAGCTCCTGCCTGATATCGCCGCCGACCTTTTTCCTGATGAAACACCTGAACGCCAGATGGCATTGATAGAGATATGTTGTGGAGAAGAACACCGGGCACTCCTCGATGCTCCGCATCCCCCTATCTATCCTGGACTGGAAGATACGTTACAAGTATTATCCAAAAAATATAGATTATTCATTGTCAGCAACTGCCAGGCGGGGTACATCGAAGTATTTCTAAAATGCACAGGTCTCGCCCGTTATTTCCAGGGACATCTGTGCCCCGGGGACACCGGCCGCCCTAAAGGTGACAATATCTCAGAGATCATCCGGCAGCATCATCTGCTCTCGCCGGTCTATATCGGCGATACCGACGGGGACCACCAGGCCGCAAGACAAGCCGGCATCCCTTTTGTATATGCTTCCTATGGATACGGCCAGACAGACTCCCCGGACTATACCATCTCCAAGCTCTCAGACCTGATCCACCTAGCCTAAATCCTATCCGGGCCACAAAAGGAGGATCTGCCATCCCCGCAGATCCTCCTTTTTTTAATCAAACACCACGATCGGTGTCTCTGTGTCGATGATCTCATACAATTCCGCCGCCTTATCCACCGGCAGATTGATGCACCCATGAGAACCATTATAAGTATAGACATCTCCGCCAAAACTCGCCTGCCAATTGGCGTCGTGGAACCCTACGCCGCCGTTAAAAGGCATCCAGTACTGCACCGGCGTCTCATACTCATATTCTCCGTTCTCTTTCTTCTCCCCCCGCAAGACCTCATCAAGCTTCTTATAGTACAGATGACATACACCCGTGGGGGTCACCCGTTCAGGCGTAGGCTTTCCTGACACGATATCCGATTCAAAGATCAAAGTCCCCTCTCTGTAGTAATACATATGCTGGGTCGTCAGGTCCACTTCTATATAAGTATCGCCAATATCGTTCGGACCAGGATGCATGGCTGTACTGGCATAATTGGGTTCCCTGGTCACCACCTGGCCCCCACGGATCTCCTCCAACAGCTGGATCGCTTCTGAATACTGATCGATCTGCCAGCCATAATTCCCTCCTGCAACATTGACCATGCGGCCTGAACTCGTTGTAAACGTCCTGTTGGCTCCTAAAGTATCCCGCCTGGCCGCCAGTTCCGCCACAAATGTATAGACATTGCTCTCTAACTCTTCATCATTGATATCAACACTGCCATCCTCACTGACATGGACCCAGTCGCGTATGGTCTCCCCATTCAGGACTTCCGTCTCATCACCAAAGGTATACGTGATGCTCGCTTTCGCATAGCTGTTCAGATGATCCATCTCCTGTACCAGTCCCTGATCATCCTTCGTGATAGCCGCTGTCTGGTAAACGCCTTCTTTTTCCAGCTCCAGGCTCTCCTGCCCTTCCTCCACGCATCTGCAGATAAGATCCAGCACTTTCGCCGCATCTAATGCCGTTCCTTCTGTCTCCGGTATGATGACAAACTGTCCTTCCTGGTATTCTAAATGTGCATCTGTCGGAGGGACCTGTCTGTCCGGCTTCATACAGTCCAACTGTTCCATCTGTACACGGACCTTCTCCCGGTCATACGAGATATTCTCACCCACCGTATAATCATAAGAAGTAAAAAAAGAATCCACCCAGCGCATGGGCTGCTGCTGCTCCAGCACCTGATCCACACCATCATAAGGCTGATATCTATAATCAATGGCCCCTGCCGTGATCACCTGCGGTTCTGCATTGCGGGCATAGACAGTCAGCGAATAATCTTCTACACGTTTTCGGATCAGCTGCTCTGCCTGCTGCACTGTCATACCAGAACAATCAATGTGGTTGATACTTGTCCCCGGCAGGAATCTATCCTGATAATAATTGCCCACGCCCGCATAGACACCGCCAGTCCCCAGGAGCAGGACACCTATGATGACCGCTGCCACCGCCAGCCCCCGCTTACTCTTCTTTTCGGGCTCTGGACGGACAGGAGGCGGTGCCTGGGGTCTCTCTTTTTGCTTGGCAGTTTTTTTCTCCACGGTCTCCTCACTATCTTTCTGGCTCTCCGCCGCCTTCAGGTCTGTATCCTGTTTCTGTCCGGCAGCCGCCTTCTCCGGTGTCCCCTCCTCCCGCGCGTCAGCCTCCTCCAGACGGATGCCTTTTGCCCGGGCCACCTTTATCGTCCCTGCCGTCTTCGCTTTGGGCGCTCTCTGTGCCGGGCTGATGTGATCGATCGGCTCATCCCCCACTGTGTCGGAAACGATCTTCTGCATAGCACGTTCGATCTTGCTCTCAAAACTCTCCCCGTCCTTAGACTCCCGCCCGTCCTTCTCCGAAGCCGCCACCGCCTGCAGCTGAGCCAGCGCTTTTTTTACCTCCTGGGCAGGCAGTTCCACCGTCTCATAGTTGTCCCCGCCGCCTATGCTCTTTTTTACCTCGGGCTTTACTTTCTCACCGCTCATTGATCTTGAACTCCTCAAATGCCGCACATATGGCTAAACAACCACCAGTCAGACTGGTGGTCCAAAATACACTAAATATTACAACGGATTCATTATAACATACTTCCCCCAAAATGCACCCCTTATTTAGACGTGTTGATAAAATTTAAAACAAATGTCATATTTGGGAAAACTCCTTAACGTTCTTTTCATCTACTCCGTCTCAAAAACATAGGTCACAGTCCCATAGAACTTCTTTTCCGTAAAGCCCTCCTCCTTCCACTCCGCTTCAAGTGCATAAACTTTGCCCGCCTCCATTTCCAACAATGGCATCTTGTAATAATATGCTGTGACGCACTCTTCCATGACATCTGTCCGACCGATATCCGCCGCATCCCATTGACGGACTCTCAGGATATCCGGTGCGATCTTCGTCGAAAAACTAAATATCCCTGTCTCTCCCGATACTTCCAGCCTCTCTCCTCTCCCCACAGCCTCCAAAGGCTCTGATCCGCAGGCGACCATACTCTCCATCTGTCCGTTCTTTTCCACATTCCAGGTATGGCTCCCCGGCATGACCTCATAAGGATGGCCCACCACAGATAATGCCAGATCTGTCAGTTCCAATACAGGCGCCTCTGTCAGGAGGATATCCTGATCCGCAAGCTCCTCGTCTCCGGCTAAAGGGATCACTTCTCTTGCCAGATATGTCCCGCCCTGCTCTTCCATCAAGACCTGGACCTTCATACCCTCCCGGAACTGCTCTGCATCCGGCAGCCCCTGTATCCCCGCCACTGTAAGTTCCTCCGACAGCCCATCCGTATCCGGACGGATCTTCATCTGGTCACCGCTGATCTTCTGGATATCTGCCCAGACGCCCACCCTATTGACCAGACCACTGAGTACAGGTGTCTCAGCTGGATCTGCTGCCATATCTGATGGAAGGTCCTCTCCTGCGCGTTCCTGCTGTGCCCCTGTACAGCCAGACAACATGACTCCGACTGCCAGAAATATCATCCATAAGATAAAAGTCCCTTTTCTCTCCATATAGGATCCCTCCCCTCATATCCGTTTTGCCCTGCCCACAGAACCCCGTTCGATCAATTCCGCCCGAAGGAGCAGAGAACTGATGAAAGTCTGATCCAAAAGGCTTGAAAGGGCATAATAACCGCATCGCCCGAGGGCATTGCGGTCTTGCCGGATCGTAGTGAGCGGCGGCGTTGTATGGGCGCTGAAAGCCGCATCGTCAAAGCCGATGATACTGATATCTTCCGGGATCTTATATCCTGCCCTCTTACAATGTCCCATGACCTCATCCGCCAACTGATCATGCTGGCATACCACTGCCGTTGCCCCCCTGTGGAGCAGATCCGGCCGATACCCCTCTGTGCTCACCGAACCCATATCCACATCCAGCCCATGCATCTCCATGGCCCGTATATACGCATGATAGCGTTCCAGACTGATCTGCGAACCCATCCCGCTGCCCACATATCCAATGTGCGTATGCCCCAACCCTTTCAGATAAGAAACTGCCTTATAGAGTCCTTCATCACTATTGACACCCACATAGGCGACCAGCGGATTCTCCTGGATATGATTATCATAGAGGACAGCCGGCGTCCTCGCCGTCTTCAGGTCCTGCATCCAGGGATCCGACAGTGAAAGACCCAGGATAAAAGCGCCCTCATACCGTTCACCCAGCATAAACGTGTCGTAAGATATCTGCGCCTGCTCCTTTGGGGATATGACCACAACCTCCACCGTCCAGCCCGCCAGGACAGCCATCTGCTGAAAACCGATCACAAGATCATGCCCGAATCCCGACGGATCTTCATGGTCCATATTTTCTATCAGTATACATAATCTCTTAGAGACATCTTTGCGGATCCGTTTCTTCTCATATCCGATCTCCACCGCAGTCTCGATGATCTTTCTGCGAAGGGATCCGCTGATATCGTCTGCATTGTTCATAGCTTTGGAGACTGTACTTTTCGAAACACCTACTAAGGCCGCTATATCATTGATGGTCGGCATGCAAACCCTCCTGTCTTGTAAAAAGCTCTCTTGTCCATTATACTTAACAGAAGGATAAAAATCAATGTGTGCTGAAAAAGGATACCACAAAATAAAAAATATCATTGCATATCCACCGGATCCCTGGTATAGTTATATTTATCCCAAAGTTCACGAAATGATTTATTTTATCGTATATGAACAAACAAGAAGCAGATATCTTGAACACATTACAGACAGAACCTTTTATCAACCAACGTATATTGGCTGAGATATCCGGCCATTCTCTGGGGATCGTAAACCGTTCTCTCAAAAACCTCATAAGGGAAGGATATCTGGATGAGGACATCCGCCTGACCGCCCGGGCATCCGCAGAATTCCTGGATAAAGCCCCCAAAAATGCCATCATCCTGGCTGCCGGCTTCGGGATGCGCATGGTCCCGATCAACATGGAGATCCCCAAAGGGCTGTTAGAGGTCCACGGCGAACTTTTGATCGAGCGCACGATCCGCCAGCTCCATGAGGTGGGGATCCATGAGATCTATGTGGTCGTGGGCTTTATGAAGGAGAGATACGAATACCTGATCGACAGATCCGGTGTCGATCTGGTCGTAAACCCAGAGTACGCTGCAAAGAATAACCTCCACTCCCTGAAACGGGTGCTGGACCATCTGTCCAATTCCTATATCATCCCCTGCGACATCTGGTGTGACAGGAATCCGTACCAGAAGCATGAACTCTATTCCTGGTACATGGTCAGCGACCTGGTGGACGACGACAGTCCCCTCCGGGTCAACCGGAAGATGGAGCTGGTCTCTATCCCTGACCACGTAGGAGGCAACACCATGGTCGGCATCAGCTACTTGCTGGAAGAACAGGCCTCCATCGTCCGGGCACAGATCCAAGCCTACAGCAAAGACCCCCGCTATGACAGATGCTTCTGGGAAGAAGCCCTGTACCAGAAAGACAAGATGATCGTAACGGCCCGTGTGGTGCATTCTGCAGATGTGGTGGAGATCAACACCTACGAACAGCTCCGGGAACTGGACAACGACTCCGACCATCTGAAGACAGACGCGATCCAGGCCATCTGTGAGACCCTGAAAGCTATCCCGGATGAGGTCAGAGACATCACCGTCCTGAAAAAAGGCATGACCAACCGCTCTTTTCTCTTCTCCTGCAAAGGGAACAGATACATCATGCGCATCCCGGGCGAAGGCACGGACCGCCTGATCGACCGCAGACAGGAAGCCCTTGTATACCAGACGATCGCCGGGAAAAACATCTCTGACACAGTCGCCTACATGGATCCGAAAAACGGCTACAAGATCACAAGCTTTCTGGATGGGGCACGTGTCTGCGATCCCTTTGATAGCGAAGACACCAAAAAATGTATGCAGCGCCTGCGGGCCTTCCATGAGATGGAACTCACCGTAGGACACAGTTTTGACCTTTTCGGGCAGATAGGGTTTTACCGCTCATTATGGGGAGAGACACCTTCCGCATATCAAGACCACCAGGAGACGACTGCGCATGTGCTTTCTTTAAGACCATTCATCGACGCCCACGCGGGAAAAAAAGTCCTGACCCATATGGACGCCGTACCGGATAATTTCTTATTTGTAAAAAAGGAGGACGGCACAGAGGATCTGATCCTGATCGACTGGGAATACGCCGGGATGCAAGATCCCCATGTGGATATAGCCATGTTCTGCATCTACGCCCTCTATGACAGACAGCAGGTGGATCACCTGATCGATGATTACTTCCCTGAAGGATGCCGCCGGGAAGACCGCATCAAGATCTACTGCTACATCGCGGCCTGCGGCCTTCTGTGGAGCAACTGGTGTGAATACAAACGGACTCTGGGCATTGAATTCGGCGAATACTCATTGAGACAATACCGTTATGCCAAAGATTACTATAAGATCGTACAAGAGTTGATATAGACCATTTCCAAACACATTTTAAGAGGTGACAAGATGCATACATCAAAAGGTAAAAATAAGATCGACTGGATGCTCACTCTCGTCCCGTTGGGGATCGTGGCAGTCCTGAGTATCCTCTTTTTCCTCTATCCAGAAAGATCCAATGAGATCTTGAGCCGTGTCCGCTTTTTCTTCGGGGATACTTTCGGCACATATTATCTGATCATCGGACTTGGGATCTTCCTGCTCTCCTTATATATCGCCTGTTCAAAATACGGCGGCATCGTCCTGGGAAACCCGGATGAAAAACCTAAGTATCCTTTCTTTGCATGGGGCTGCATGATGTTTACCTGCGGACTGGCCGCAGACATCCTGTTTTACTCATTTTCAGAATGGATCCTCTACGCGTCAGACCCTCACCTGGCTGAAATGGGCAGCATACAGGAATGGGCTGGCGTGTATCCACTGTTCCACTGGAGTTTTATCCCCTGGGGCTTCTATCTGGTGCTGGCGGCGGCCTTCGGCTTCATGCTCCATGTCCGCAAAAAAGACCGCCAGAGATACTCCGAGGCCTGCCGTCCGATCCTTGGGAGACACACCGACGGGATACCAGGACGGATCGTCGACCTGCTGGCAGTATTTGCATTATTGGCTGGGACAGCGACCACTTTCAGCGTCGCCACACCCCTCATGTCCAGCATCATCAGCGAACTCTTCCATGTAAAGATCGGCCAGACGGCCATCAACATCATCATATTGCTCCTGACCTGTCTCATCTACACATATTCTCTGCTGCACGGCCTCAAAGGGATCAGCATCCTGTCAAAAGTCTGCATTTATATGTTTTTCGGATCGATCGCTCTCGTGCTGCTGTTTTGCGGTGAGACACGCTACATCATCGAGACAGGCGTCTCTTCCTTCGGGAAGATGGCCCAGAACTTTTTTGCACTGTCCACGTTCACAGACCCCCTGAGAAAAAGCAGCTTCCCCCAGAACTGGACGATCTATTACTGGGCTTACTGGATGGTATGGTGCGTGGCCGCTCCGTTCTTCATCGGCAGCATCTCCCGCGGACGTACGATCCGCCAGACGATCCTGGGCGGCTACGGGTTCGGCGTCGGCTCTACCACCCTGAGTTTCATCGTATTCGGCAACTACTCCATGAAGATGCAGGTATCCGGCACAACAGACCTTGTCGCAAGATACCAGGAGACAGGCGACCTGTACACGCTGATCGTCTCTATCATAAAGACCATGCCCTGCGCACCGTTCGTCCTGGCCCTTGTCTTACTGACTATGATCGCTTTCTACGCCACTTCCTTTGACTCCATCGCATTGACAGCCTCCTGCTACAGCTACCACCAGCTGGGTGCAGGCGAACAACCCCATAAAGGTATCCAATTGATGTGGTGCATCCTGCTGATCTTACTGCCCACCGCACTGATCTTCGCAGAAAGCTCTATGAACAATCTCCAGAGCGTGAGCATCGTGTCGGCCTTTCCTATCGGGATGGTCATCATCTTGATCGTGATATGCTTTTTGAAAGATGCTGGGAAATACTTAGAGGAAGAAAAAAAGAAAACATAGACATATCTGCACCGCCTGCACTCCTATACATGTTCCTGCATAAAGGTCCTCCATATATATGGTCCCGCAGTACGATCGGATTCCATAGAGACCATTTACAGCCCCCAATATACCCCAAAAGGTATACTGGAGGCTGTCACTATACACAGTATGATCTTTCAGCCAGATCCCGTCATTATTTCTTAACGGTCACTTTGATCACTTTCTTCTTTCCATTGAAAGTTTTTACAGTTATCTTGGCTGTGCCTTTCTTCTTAGCAGTGACCTTACCCTTGCTGTTTACGGTGGCCACTTTCTTATTCGAAGATGTATAGGTGATCTTATTACTTGCAGTCCCTTTCGGAAGCGTCACTTTGATCGTAAAGCTCTTCTTCACTTTCAGGGTCTTCTTCGCTGGTGTCACCTTCTGGATCTTCTTAGGTGCTTTCTTGACCGTAACATTGTAGATGATCTTCTGCTTAGAAGTCTGTACTGTGATCTTCGCAGAACCTGTTTTCTTCGCTGTGATCACACCTTTTGCGGTCACTGTTGCAACTGATTTTTTACTTGTGCTGTATTTTGCACCTTTTACTGCGACAGAACATTTCTCTTTCACGCCCAGAGTCAGTTTCTTTGTAGTCGTGGTCACGGTCGGGCTTGGTGTCGATGGTCTCGTTGCCTTCACCGCCTTGACTTTATACCCTGTCTTGGACATATCTTCTGTTGTGTCTGGACTACTTACTCGGAATAAGAAATATGCACTGTCACCCTTCAGGGACAAGGTTACCTTGCTCAGATCCAATCCTTTATTTCCGCCAGAAAGATCATCCACTATACCATTCCCATCGATGATCGTCAGAGAAGTGCCTTCTGCAAGTTTCCGGGATGCATCAAAAGTCACCGTAAGTGCAGACGCCTTTGAAACACTGTATCCCTGTACATTTGTCTTATCTTTTGTTACAGAAGCTGGTGGTTTATCCATTTTGGAAGGTTTCTGTACGACCAATGTACTCGCACTACCTGTGATCTTTTTATCATATTCACCTGTGCCGGAAGATACTACGCACATATATTCCTGATAGTCAAAGACATCCTTGACAGCAGACATTTTTGCACTATAAGTCGATTTTGTTGCGTTAGCGACCTTATCATAACTTCCCGCTTCATTCTGTTTGTACCACTGATAGGTCAGTTTGAGCTTATCTGGATTTGACACTTTGGCCGTATACGCAACAGTACCGCCAACGACTGCCCCGTCTTTATCTGCGTCCACTTCTACATTAAACCCGCCGCGTTCAACAACTTTAAAATATACTCTTACAGTGTTACCTACATCTGTTTTCACCCTACACTCATATGTGATCGAATCAAAAAAGACAAAATCGATCGCATCGGTCGTATAAGAAGCCTGGGTTGCGCCAGCGATCTTCTTTGTAGTTTCATATACAGGATCTGTTTCATACCATTGATAAGAAATGTTAAATCCTTCTGCACAGGTTGCGGACACATTGAGCGTTGCCTTTTCACCCTTCTTTATCTCAATAGTATTGTTATGATCATTTGTGATCTTTAATCCATCATCTGCTGCCAGCTGGAACTCAAATCTTTCAGTAACTACTCCGTCGGTCACCTCACAGTAATATCTGCCATAAGCGTCTTTTGTCACTGGATCGATGATATACGAAGCCCCTGTTGCATTATAGATCGGATTTCTATCACTTTCTCCATATATGTCGTCATATTTTCCCCATTGATATGCTACCGTATACTCAGGATCGGCCGTGGCTTTCAATGCAAGCTCTACTTTCTTCCCAAGAGCCGCCTCTACATATTTTGTACCGTTATCATCGCCATCCCAACCAACGACATCCCATTCAACTTTCAACCCTGTTGCTTTTACCAGATCAAAATAGACTGATGTGCTGACCTCTCCGACAGACACTTTACAATAATACTTACCATAATCTGCTTCTTTAATGCCAGTCAATGTTAATGCCGCTTTCGTTTCGCCATAGATCGCTTCGTACCGGCCATCATACTCATCGTTATCATTATATTTATACCACTGATAAGACAATTTACCATCTTTCGCGTCTGTCTGTGCTTCTACTTCAAAAGTGACATTATCCCCCGATCTACGGCGGAAAGTCCTTTCCGCGCCATTCTTCCGCTTAGCCTGGACACGATACGGATCTTCTTTCTGGACAAAATAACTTTTGATCTCGATCGGATCACTGTCAAGATCATCTTTGTAGATCAACAGAGAATACGCACCGAACTGATCCTTTGTGATATTCGTGATATCTAATCCAGCTGTAACATCATCCAACAGCCTACAGTTGTCACGATCAAATTCATAGTCGTAATAACTGTAAGTTCCAGCTTCAAAATACCACCTGTAGATCAGGTTTACATTATCAGGATTCACAGGTATGACTCCAAGACTCGCCGTGCCTCCCTCATTTACTTTCACCTCTCGAGCATACATATACTCATTTCTTTCAACAAAGCTAAATTTATTTGCCGCATCATTCACATTGAAGTAAACTCTTTTTGTCTCTTTTGTGGATCGATCCGTCACTTCGCATCTAAAAGTAGTTGTAAAGTGGCCTTTCTTTAAACTATCGATTTTGTAGACAGGACCATTTGCATCTACGATCTCTTGGCCATTCTGATACCATTTATAAGTAAGGACAGCATTGGGGTCGCTTTCTACACCCGCTTTTACTGCAAATTCCACGCTGTCACCTGCCTTCTTATAAAACTCTGTCTGGCCATTTGCTCTGGCGTAGAATCCGTTATCCTTCACGATCCTAAACTCTACTCGTTCACTGTCCGCCCCATTGCTGACAGTACAGAAATAGCGGGTAAAATCACTGTCATGCTTCAGATCCACTTCTAGCTTTTCTTTATCTGCACCTTCGATCACCTGCGGGCTATAAGAACTCACATAACCATCCATCTTCTCCCATTTATAGGTAAGCGGATATTCCTTTGCGTCTCCTGTCTCTGCGACCACGCTGAGTGTTACTTTATCCCCGATCTTCTTTCCGTAGATAGCATTTTCTAAAGCCGTCTGCACTTCAAATTTAGTGGTACCCAACTCAACCACAAAATCATAACTCTTAGAGTCCAATATATTCGTTGGGTCAGTTTTCTTTACTGCTTTTACTGTACATGTATATGTGCCAAAATCAGCTTTTGTGAGCGTTTTTTCTAAAGTCTCTTTCGCATCTGATAGCACCACACCATCTTTACTCCACTCATAAATGGTATCATATTTGTCCGAGCCGACCTCGCCTTTTACCTTGAGAGCGATCTTATCACCGACATTCTTCGTCACTTTCCTGTCACTCTTACGATATACCTCCAGTTTCGGAGATTCTGTTATATAAAACTCTTCTGACAATGTTGTCGCAGATCCTGTTCCGTCTGTCCGTTTTGCCATAACAACATATCGATATTTTCCATAATCGCTGCTCTGTATAGATGCAAAATCGAGCGACTGTCCTGTCTTGCCCTGAAGATCAACATAAACTTCATTGCCCCACTCATCTTCTTTTCCTGGATCGCATTTCTGCCATTGATAACTGAGCGTATAGTTTTTTCCCGCCTCATATTCACTTGCTTTCAGTGAAAATAGCGTGCCTTCTGGTACATAAGATCGATATCCTGTTTCAGTCTGCGTCACTTTACGGATACCCTCATTTTCCCACACATTAAATATGAATGCATCTTTAGCATATTTTTCAGTTCCTTTTGTAGCCGTAACCTTGCATGAATAGTTTACAAAATCACTTACCCCTACGTCGGAGATCTCATATGATCTGCCCGTAGCGCCCAAACTTTTGCCATCTTTAAACCATTCATAACTTAATGCCCATCCGTCCTCCGGTCTCAGATCGACATCCAGATAGAGTTTTCCGCCTAATGTTACACTTTCTCCCTTTTCATATCTATAACTTCCATCATCGGACGAGTAAGGACCATTCCAACCATCCTTCTGATCGATCTGATAAGGGCCTCTCTCCTTCAACGTAAAATATCTTGTGGCTTTTTGGATCTCTGCTCCGTCACTCTTTCTTTTGACCGTTACTGTCAAAATATAATCACCAAAATCCTCACCTTTGACAGGATCAAATGTAAGTTTTTCTGTTGATGAAACAACCTTATCGTCAGAAGCCTTTACCCAGCTGAACGCAATGTCGTGAGCAGTGCTGTCATCTACCCATGTAATTTCTGGTCCAACCTCCATCTTCTGGCCTAGACATACCTTACGATCACTGAAGTAAGAAATATTGACTGGCATATGATCGAGCAGCTCAACTTTGTAATCGTTTTCAAAGATCACCTGCACAAGCCTATATCCTTCATCCATAACACGGGTGACACAATACCAATCCCCAGAATCGTCACGCCCGTTCTCGCTGTCATAGCGGACATATTGTTTTCTTTCGGTACCCTTTGACTCTGGATGATCCCCGTTTACCTTATACCATTGATATTCACATACGAGGTTATTTTCACTAATGCTCGGAACCTCAAGGTACGCATCATCATCCTGCTCCCTGCTGATATACGCTTTCTTTTTCCCAGTATCAGGAGTAAAGGATGCCATTTTTTTCCAGGTAACTGGAATTTCTATCGGATCGTTAGATACTCCTTCTATGTTTATCTGCAGCTGATACGTCCTATCTTCACTCACGCCCTGTTTGAGTCTATCGATATCTGTTACAGCCACCTTTTCATACGTCAGCATGTTACCGTATGTAGAGTAGTCGTCTGACCATTCGGCTGTATATTCATCAGAACCCATCACTCTTTCGCTTTCAAGATCAGAGTCATTCCCACTAACGTTTCCACTAACACCATCTTTACGTTTTTGGACTACCCGGTAATGCACGCCCTCTACAGGGTCAGCGGCCTGGTCATCATATTCCAAAGAATATTCATAAGTATCATCCTCACCAAGACTCCTACTTTGCCAAATGTTCCCCTCATCTGCCAACCCTTCTACCGCCGCGGCATCCACCGTTGTCACAATACCGCCAAGATCAGCGGGGACAAGGCTGAATACCATCGCTGCTGACAACGCCGCTGCCAGCACCCGTTTTCGTAACCTCATAAAATCTTCCTCCTCTTCTTTGATACAGGATCTCTGTTACATCACCATGGCGATCCCCTCCAGCAATACAGATCTCTTGTGTTAGGAATAGCTGCCATAGGATCTCTTTACACTCTCCGATCGCTATTGTCGATGCATCTTTGATGCTCACACCAGATCATGTCCTTAGATCTAGGATGGATCTCTTCTTTCTATTTTCATTTATCCGCCGCACCAAGCTGTATCCATGAGCCGCCTATCCCAGGATAGACAAGCCTTTCTGTAAAAACAGACACTCGGACCGTGTAAAAAAATAAGGCGTCATAAAAGTCAAGTTATAGATAACAAATTTACCCCCCCCCCACCTATGATTCGCCGTGGAGGGTGACGTACACCCCCTGCCACTGAGTTACAAGAGATGTTGATCGAAGAAC
>CANTEW010000044.1 GCA_947652925.1 uncultured Lachnospiraceae bacterium | reverse complement strand
CCAAACTGTTTGGAATAGTATTCCGCATCATCCTTGGAACAGCCGGGATACAGGGATACGATGACAAAGACGATCTTGGTGTTTAACAATTTTGACAGGAGGCGATCATGATGAGTAAAAAGAAAATGGCAGCGATGGCGCTGACTGGAGCGCTGGCAGCCGGAGGGTACAGAGCAGGGGAAAGCCGCTGACGAAACGGACAAGAAAGAAGAGACGGAGCTTGTCATCACTACCACGGTAACTGGTTTTGAAATGGGGGACATATCCATAAACGGGGCAGCCATGGAAGACTTCCCGGTATCCTTTGTCTCAGAGGAGGACCAGGACATGGGGCAGACCATGTTCATCATTTCAGCCGAGGGGATCTCCATACTGGAGGAGCCGGAGACAGAGGAGCCTACAGAAGAGGATGACCGTGGTCTTATACAGAAACTGATCGACAAGGTTTTACACCATAAGGAGGACTGATCGCATTGATAAGACTGGAAAGAGCGGTGATCCATGTCTATAAGTGCATTGGGGAGGGGCAATCCTTTGAAGTCGGGGAAGGCATGACGGCTCTGCTGGGGAAGAATGAAGCGGGAAAAACGAGCGTGCTGGAAGCGCTGGCAAAGGCAAATTACTATAACGGGCAGGATGAGAGGTTCCGCTACAATGAAGTATACGACTATCCCAGACGGAGGAGGCGGGAACTGGAGGAGGCAGGGGAACTTCCTCCTGCGGTGACCTGCAGGTATGCGGTGGGAGACGGGCTTGCAGAAAAGATAGAGCGCGAGATGCTGCTCCCGGCAAAAGGGCGATCCTTCTCACGGACTACGGATCATGAAGGAAAGAGCAGGGTGACGGAAAATGATCTCTCTTACTCCGCCTCATCCTTCCTCCTGGCATATGCCGAGAGGAAGGACGCGTTGGCGGGCAGGTTCATCCATCCCCTTGTCAATATAAGAGATGGGAGAGAATTCAGTCATTTCGTAAAGCGGATGGAAGCGGATCTGACACAGGAAGAGAAGAAGATGTTTGCGGGGCTCGCCCCCTATTTTGAAAACAGGCATGGATGGGAAGATCCCATCAATGAATACGTTTACCGGACATACCTGATGCCTGCCATTCCAAGATTTCTTTACTATGATGAGTATATGATGCTTCCGTCAAGGGTGTCGATAAATGGGCTGGCAAAAGGCACGGAGCTGACAGATCCCCAGCGGATGTCAAAGGATTTTTTTCACGGCTGCGTGAAAAAAGGAACAGAGAGGAACAGGAGGTCTTTCTGGAGATAAGGGTGCGGGACAGGAAAAATATGGTATCCATGCCGTTAGGGAGCAGGGGGTTCCAGTGGTTCTTCTCCTTCTGGGTATGGTTTAAGGCGATCCAGAAGGAGCGTTCCTGCCCGCTCATCCTCCTGCTGGATGAACCGGGGCTAAATCTCCATGCCAGTGCGCAGAAGGATCTCATGCGCCTGATGGAAGATATTGCAGGGCACAGCCAGATTATTTTTACGACGCACTCGCCCTATATGCTGGAAGGAGCCGGTGAAAATATACACTGCATTGTTGACAGGGAGGGCGGCTCTACCATCCGCGCTCTGGCAGAAGAGACAGATGAAGAGACGCTGCTGCCGATCCGGATGATGAAAAAGGAGAGATCCCTGTCTGATGATCAAAAGTAATGGGATGTACAAGGGAGGCGACTGGATGGAAGAGATCTACCTGGTGACAGGCGCTACAGGATTTTTGGCACGGGAAGTGGCAAAACAGCTTGCGGCAAGGCAGAAACAGGTCATCGGTCTGCGGCTGCCGGGGGATAAGGCACATCTGCTTGCGGGAATGGAATATATCATCGGGGACATTACGAAACCTTATTCCCTCACGAGATTTTTTGAACGTGCGGAAGGGAAGGAAGCGGTGCTGATTCATTGTGCGGGGCTTGTGACTGTTGCGTCAGAGGAAGAACGGATATGGAGCGTGAACGTGGACGGGACAAGAAATATCGTTGATCTGTGTGAGAGATACCATATTTCCAAACTTCTCTATGTAAGCTCAGTCCATGCCATTGAAGAAAGAGAGAAGGGCCAGATCATCCGTGAGACAAAACAATTTTCCGCATCCAGGGTGAAAGGGATCTACGGTAAGAGCAAGGCGGAGGCTACCGCATATGTGCAGATGGCATCAGAAAGAGGTCTGTATGCCATGATCGTCCATCCCTCCGGCATGATCGGGCCAGAGGATCATTCGGGCAGTTACATGACGGAGACGATAAAGGCTTTCCTGAAAGGATATCTTCCCTGCGCCGTGGAAGGCGGCTATGATCTTGCGGATGTCCGTGATGTGGCGGACGGGATCATAAAATGTACTGAAAAGGGAAAAAGCGGCGAGACCTATATCCTTTCCAATGAATACATAACGATCCGGAGGATGTTTGATATCCTCGGGAGGGTGTCGGGGAAACGGAAGGTGTGGGGTACGCTGCCGCTCAAGATGGTACAGTGGGCGTCGCCGTTTTGTGAAAAAGTGGAGAGAGCGGCAGGCATGCCTCTGCTGGTCACGCCATATTCGACGTATACCCTTGGGAGCAACGGCAATTTCAGCCATGAAAAGGCAGAGAAGGAACTTGGATATTCAGTGCGTCCTATCGAGGAGACCCTGGCAGATATAGTCATCTGGCTCCAGGAGCAGTCCTGTGTCTGATGGGAGGAGGACTATAGAGTGGGAACGGATAAAGAAACAATGAAAACTGTTACAATACTGCTTACCTGGTATTCTGGTCTGTTTGGGAGGTTTATCTGTGGCATCAGCAAACATGGATACTCTTATGCCTCTATTTCCATAGACGGTGCGGAGGAGATATTTTACAGTTTTAATTACAAGGGATTTGTCGTTGAAAAACCGAAAAAAAGGTTTCCAAGATCCAGAATGGCAGGGAGCATGTGTATCCGTATGCAGGTTCCGGAACATCCGCTGTCCATAAAAATATCGATATCATCGGCTGGATCATTGTCGGGATCCAGCCGGAACAAAAGAGGCTCATCCGTGTCCCTTTTGCACGCGGCAATGGTTTCTCGAAGAGATTGGGGTGTATCCATCACGTCCCTTGTAGGTACGGGAGACTCCTTCTTTCTTCGTTTTCGAGTTGTCACAGGGAGTCATGTCGATGTCTACGGGCACGCGTTTTCATAAATTTTGGATCTTCCTTTCACGGCACGCCGGAGTGTCTCCGTGAAATGCTGAAAAAGAATGAATGGGATTTTGTACAGGTACAGTTTGATCGATCCGCTATATGGTCATTGGCATTTCTTTTTTATCCACATGGTTCTTTAGGATGACGGCTAACAATGCCGATAAGATCCTTGCAAAAACCGTACTCCACCAGATCATTATCTGACCGCCGAATAAAGGCGGCAGAATGAGCATAAGTGACAAAATATGATGATAGGGGCAGGGATAACCTGCTCAGATCGTAGAAAAAGAGAGGTGCCGGAGTCAGACTCCAACATCTCTCTTTTATCTTGAGATATATCTTGTCATTTATAGAGGTGCATGGGCATTATAAAACCGCTTGCCCACAGAGCGGATACATGATATGATCTTGTACATAGCAGTAGCGATGATCTCTATAAGTATGAGGTCGTTTGGTTTTTAGTGGATCAACGCCCCTTATTTAGGACACATTTACTGCTGCCTTTTAGCCAAAAAAAGAAAAAGCGCTATGCCTGATCCGGGAAAGCTATCACGCAGCGATCTTGTCCAAGGAAGAAAAGGTATGATCATATAGATCGATCCTGAGTAAAGTGTATGATCTGATATTATAAATATAAAAAAGGAGGATGATCTAAATGTATAACCCACAATTAGAAACATTTATCCGTGTGGCAGATGCAGGCAGCTTCAATAAAGCAGCGGAAGAAGCTTATATAACCCCGACAGCGGTCATAAAGCAGATCAATCTCCTGGAGGCTTCTTTGGATGTAAAACTGTTTGACAGAACACATAGGGGTTTGACTTTGACAAGAGCTGGAAAGTCTTTATACCAGGACACAAAATATATCATCCAGTATTGTAGGGATTCTGTCATCCGGGCAAAGAATGCTATGCAGGAGGATACGAAGGTGATCCGTATCGGGAGTTCTCCCATGACCCCGGCACAGCTCTTGATGGATCTCTGGGCAAAAATACAGGTACATTGCCCAGAGATGAAATTCCAGATCGTTCCGTTTGAGAATACGCCAGAAAATGCCAGGGAGATATTAGGGAACCTTGGAAAAAATATTGACGTGATCGGAGGGATATTTGATGAGACTATGCTGGACTTGCGCCGTTGCGCAGGGCTTGAACTATCCCGTGAACCGTTTTGCTGCGCAGTTTCCATCCATCACCGGCTTGCGGCGAAAGACAGGCTTACGGTACAAGACCTTTATGGGGAGAATTTAATGCTGATGCGCCGGGAATGGAGTGATCATGTGGACAGGCTGCGGGATGACATCTGGCAGAACCATGGACAGATCAATATCGTGGATTTTGATTTTTACAGCGTGGAGGTTTTTGACCGCTGTGAGAACAGCAGCGATGTACTGCTGGCTATTTCAGGATGGGCGAGCGTACATCCGCTTTTAAAAGTCATTCCGGTAGAATGGGAACACAGCATCCCTTATGGTCTGCTCCATTCCCTTCATCCATCCAAAAATGTAAGACAGTTTCTTGCGGCTGCGCAGAAAGCAGTGTGATAAAGGTTCGTTGATCGATCTACTGATCATTTATTTTAAAGTTATAACCTTTGGATATAAACCTATGGACAAAACGAGACTTCTCTTCCAGTCTCGTTTTTTTTATACTTTGTGAAAAGGCCGGATGGCCATGCGTGTCCCAGAGGGTGTGATGGGATATGCTTTGAAATATAGAAAGTAAAGGGGATAGAAATGACTGGAACAGGAAGGTGATGCGGGATCGAAATATGTTGTACAGGATGTCATGCAGTATGTTTGGGGATCTCGGCAGACTGATCTTTCCGGGGAGAGATCTGCCGTTTGTAACGCGGGAGACGGCTTCGCTCATGTGGGGGCAATGCAGGACAGTATGAGCGTATTGCTTTTGTTTGGCCTTACCGCCTGCGGAAGTGGAAAGGGTGGCAGCACGGATGAAGCTGTTTCTGACACGGGAAATGGAGAAAACACAGAAAATATGGAAAGCGCAAGCACAGAAAGCACAGGCGGAGGTGGAAAGACACGGGTCGTCTATCACTCAGTATCCGGGAATACAGAGGAAGTTGCCAGCTATATCGCGGCAGCAACAGGCGGGGAGCTGTTCCGATCGGAACCGGTAAACCCGTACACGGATGAGGATCCCCACTGGACAGATGAGGGCAGCCGTGTATGCAGGGAACATGAAAACGAAGAGGAAAGAAATGTGGGATTGACGTCAGCCACTCTGCCCGGTATGGGAAAGATGCTGTTTTTGACAGCAGATACGATCACCGGAGCATGATGCCGCAATTTAGCGGACAGGGAATGGACAAAAACAGGAAGCTGCTTGCGCTGCTCCATAAGGCTGCGGAGGAAAAATGCGCCACATCGGTACAGATCTCCCTTGCGTGGATGATCTGCAAAAAGCCGTATCTTGTGCCGATCCCTGGGACTCGGGATCGTTTAATGAGAAGCAGAGTGGAGGGAAAGGACAATGGAATATGTGACATTAAATAACGGAGTGAAAATGCCGGTGTTAGGCTATGGTGTATTTCGGATAAATGCAGAGGATACGGAAAGCCATGTGCTGGACGCCATCCGTGTGGGGTATCGTTTGATCGACACAGCGCAGATTTATGGAAATGAAAAAGGTGTGGGAAAAGCAGTTAAAAAGAGCGGTGTGCCAAGAGAGGGATTTTTTCTGACTACAAAAATATGGATCACGAATGAAACATATCAGCAAACACTGCGTTCCATTGACGGATCCTTGAGACGT
Organism: uncultured Lachnospiraceae bacterium; assembly: GCA_947652925.1. Classification (GTDB taxonomy): domain Bacteria; phylum Bacillota; class Clostridia; order Lachnospirales; family Lachnospiraceae; genus MGBC164599. The sequence continues at coordinate 17,220 of CANTEW010000044.1, read as the reverse complement.
CTGCATACGGATCACATCGATCTGTTGTTGATCCATCAGCCTTATGGAGATTATTACGGGCAATATGAAGCGATGGGAGCGGCGTATAAAATGGGGAAAGCCAGGGCGATCGGAGTATCTAATTTTTATCAGTCAAGATTCCTTGGATTTGCGGCTTGGCAGGAGATCGTTCCGGCAGTTGATCAAATGGAAATGCATGTATTCCAACAGCAAAGATCATTAAGACGGGCACTGGAGAAGTATGGGACTCAGATCGAGGCTTGGGCGCCTTTTGCGGAAGGCAGGGAAGATTATTTTGAGGATCCCGTATTGAAAAAAATAGGGGAAGCACATGGGAAAACTGCGGCTCAGACAGCACTGCGTTTTCTGATACAGGAGAAAGCCGTAGTGATCCCCAAGACTGTGAGGAAAGAGAAGATGGAAGAAAATTATCAGATATTTGATTTTTCTCTGGACCGGGAAGAGATGGAAGAGATCGCGTCTCTGGATCGGGGCAAAACATTGTTTTCTTCCTATCATGACGATGAAACAGGGGCGTGGCTGCGTTCGAAGCCAAATACAGAAATTGACTGCAAATAACAAAGAGGGAGGATCTGCCATGAACGATCTTATTTATTCTTACCCTACGAAAGCATATTTTGGGGAAAAGGCGGCGGCAAGGCACTCCCGTCCGAGCTGGAAAAAGCGGGAAAAGCAGTCATGCTTGCCCACGGCGGCGGTTCCGTAAAGAAAAGCGGCGTGTATGATGAGATATGCAGATATTTAAAGGACGCAGGCAAGGAGATCGTCGATCTTCCAGGGGTCATGCCGGACCCTACCTACAAAAAGGTGCAGGAGGGTGCGGCCCTTGCAAAAGAAAAAGGTGTGGATCTCATCTATCTTTTTTGTCATCATAAAAAACACCGTCTTCCTGATATCTTCTATTATATCAGAGAGTCGGCTATAAATATAGCACTTTGTCTACAGTCTGCCACCTGTTATGCAGGTGGCGGGGAGATGCTTTAGCTTACAGTAAAAGACCTCCTGTGTTACAATAATGTTGGTCTGCCAACCGCATTAAGCACAAAGGAGGTCATCCGAATGGATAGTAATAGTTTATCACACACAAAGTGGGATTGTAAATATCATATAGTCTTTGTACCAAAATTCTGGAGGAAGATCGTATATGGGAAGTTAAAACACGCTCTAACGAAATTGTAGATAGTCTAAGAAGCGATGGACTGCCAGAGAAGCAGTTTTTTTGTTCCGCAATGCAAGACCGATGTTACGGTATGCAGGGATATCCAGTTCTTTTATGACTATGTGATAGGGGACACGTTTTAAAATGAGTTGCGGCAGGATGCTAACGCCCAGCCCGCTCTCCACCATAGACATGATCGCATGATCATCCCATGTAGTAAAACGGACATTTGGGATTAGATCGCAACGCTCAAATATTTCGGAGATCTCCGCCTTATCGCCTTTTTCAAGGAGCATAAAAGGCTCTTCTGAAAGTGCATGGATCGGGAATTTCTCACAGTTAGCCAATGGGTGGTCTTCGGGGAGTATGGCGAGCGATCTGTCCTGTTCTAAAAATATGGTATGAAAGTCTGGATGGGTGGGAAGCCTTAGAAAGCCGCAGTCAACCCTGCCTTCTGCTATCCATTCTCCAATTTCTTTATAATCCCCAAGCAGTAATTCATAGTCGATATTGGGATAGTCTTTCTGAAATTCTTTTATTATTTTAGGGAGCCAATGTGTTGCCACGCTTGAAAACGTGCCAATGCGGATAAGCCCAGACTGCAATCCGTTCAGTTCATCAACCTGTATCTGCAGTTTTTCATATTCCGTACATACACTTTTTGCGTGCGGTAACAGCCTTAGCCCGTCACTTGTCAGTTTTACGCCCGCTTTGCTCCGTTCCAGTAAAACGACTTTCCACTCTTTTTCTAGATCATTTATCATACGGCTGATCCCTGATTGGGAATAATGCAGGATTTCCGCTGCTTTTGTAAAACTTCCATATTCCACTGTTTTTACAAATGCAAGATATTTTTGGATATTCATATCCATAATGACCATTTCCTTTATATCTGATTTTATCATAGATAGCATGATAAACATTCGCTTTTTTGATGGATGACCTTATGATACAATGTGATCGTAATAAATTCAAGCAGAATAGAGGAAAACGAAATGTTTTATGTAAGTGAGATCCAAAATACAGCTCCAGAAAGATACCGAACGCCGCTTCAGGAAAAAGTCTATCAGACCTTAAATAAATTGCAGATCCCATTTGAGCGTGTGGACGCGGATGAAGCGATCACAATGGAAGACTGCACAGACATCAATGAAAAATTAAACATGAAAATGGTAAAGACATTGTTTCTCTGTAACCGTCAGCAGACAAGTTACTATCTGTTCATCACGGTTGGGGATAAGCCTTTCCGCTCTAAAGATTTCCGTTCGGCTTTGAACATTGCCCGTGTGTCTTTTGCCCCTGCGGAACTGATGGAAACAGTATTAGGGACAAAGATTGGCGCAGCTACCATATTCAGCTGTCTCTTAGATACAGAAAGAAAGGTCAATGTTGTCTTTGATAGAGCAGTTTTGGAGGAAGAATGGTATGGGTGCAGCGATGGTACCACTACTGGCTATATGAAAGTGAAGACAGATGACATTTACCGTAAATTTTTATCATTTACGCAACATATGCCGTCTGTGATAGAGGTGTGATATGGGATCATATGGGAACAGGATCGTTGTGAAAGTCGGTACTTCTACGTTGACAAATGAGGCCGGTAAAAACGATCTAAGGATATTTGATAAGCTAGCGTTTGTCCTGTCTGATATCCAGAATATGGGATATGAAGTGATCTTGGTATCTTCTGGTGCGATCGCAGTCGGGAGGAATAAGCTGAACATGAAAGAAAGACCTGCAAGTATGAGGATGAAGCAGGCTGCAGCCGCAGTAGGGCAATGCAGTATCATGTATCTCTATGACAGGTTTTTTGAGCATTACGATAAAACGATCGCCCAGATATTGCTAAATGCAGAGGACATTGAACAGGAAGAAAAAAAGGAAAACTTGACAAATACTTTTAATGCGCTGCTTGAGATGGGCATTATCCCTGTGGTCAATGAAAACGATCCTGTCAGTTATACGGAAATAGAGTCAGAGGAAAGGCTGTTTGGTGATAATGATATGTTGTCTGCCGTCGTTGCTGTTTTATGCCATGCAAAGAAACTGGTGATCTTATCGGATATCAACGGTTTTTATGACAGCGACCCAAGATCGCATCCAGACGCAAAGCTGATAAGCTGTATTGAAAGCATTGATGAAAGCGTATACTCCCTTGCAGGCGGGGCGGGTTCAAGGCGTGGGACAGGCGGTATGAAAACGAAGCTGCAGGCGGCAAGTCTGGCAACCTCCCAAGGCATAGATACGATCATCACGAATGGAAAGAAGACTGCTCCTCTGTATAAGATCGTAAATGGGGAAGATATAGGGACTTTATTTGTTGGAAAAGTAAAAAAAGCATAGATCTGATCGATCATATGATGCAAAAATGGGATGATCAGCGTAAGACTATGTTGATTTTGCATTTTTTGTTTGCTATACTGACGATGATGCAAAAAGAAAGGCGGATCAACATGGAGCTTCGTGTACTCAGATATTTTCTTGCAGTAGCAAGGGAAGAAAATATAACAAAGGCAGCAGGGCTTCTCCATATTTCACAGCCGTCCCTGTCAAGGCAGCTCATACAGATGGAAGGAGCGCTTGGTGTAAAGCTGTTTAAGAGGAGCAAACACCGGGTCATCCTGACAGACGAGGGGCGGCTTTTACGCCGCAGGGCACAGGAGATCATTACTTTGGCAGATAAAGCAGAGAACGAATTGGCGCAGGGTGAAGATGTCGTTTCCGGCGAGATTTCGATCGGATGTGGAGAAACGAAAAATATGGCGTATCTGTCGCAGAAGATGGTTTCTTTCCGGCAGCGGTATCCGGAGGTGACTTTTGAGATACATACGGCGATTGCGGATGATGTAAAAGAGCACATAGAGAACGGTGTGCTGGATCTTGGCCTGCTGATGGAACCTGTTGAGATCAGCAGATATAATTTTATCCGGATGCCGCTGGGGGAAAAATGGTGCGTGCTCATGCGGAAGGACTCTCCGCTGGCAGAAAAGGAAAAGATCACGCCCGCCGATCTGGTCGGAGTGCCGCTGATGCTTGCAAAGAGAAAGTCCGTCCGCAACGAATTAGAGAACTGGTTCGGGAAATATTATGACAGTCTGGATATTGCCGTCACATATGATCTGTCTTATAGCAACCGTTCCATCATGGTGGAAGATCATGTGGGTGTGGCCCTGGTACATGAGTTTGAGAATGACCATGAGAGCCTGTGCCTGCGTCCATTGTTTCCGGAGATCGAAAACAAAAGCGTCCTTGTATGGAAAAAGAACTAGGTCTTCTCTCGGGCCACCATGAAGTTTATCGAATGGGTCAAAAATATAGTTTAGTGTAGTGACAGGCTGACTTCTATAATAAAGTATGCCGGATATTTTGGCAGTAAAGAATGAAGATCGATACTTTAGCCTATAAAATATTTTCATGCCGCTATTTCTGTCCGCTCTAGAGCGTGTTTGAAAAATGCTTTATGTCAACCTATTCCTTAACTGCATCCATCAATGTGGGACAACCTGATCAGTAATGCGTTAAAATTTACGGATCTGAAGTATTTGTTAAATCTATATTGCATTTTTGGATAAAATTTGTTATAATAAACTCCGTTATAGTGATGGAAGGGCATCATTGTTTATCCAATACAGCCGGACAGGCTGTATATGCACAAAACCTAGGGGATGATAAGGGGAAAGCATTACAATAATATTGTAAGGAGATCCGCCAAAGGAATTTGTGTGAAGAATCATGAAGAGAAGAAGGATAAGAAGAAGACAAAGTAGGAGACGGATCAGGGCCGTTAAGCGTATGCGCTTATTGTTGGCAGCGCTGGCAGCACTGTTTTCCTTTCTTATGGTCGTTTTCGTGATCAAAAAAACCCCTGCCAATACTTCCAAAAATGTGCAGGCCGTCGTTGCGTCTGCGGAGAAGGAGGTCATGGCAAGCGAAGCCCTTACCAGCGAAGGGGGGATAGTATCTACAGGGATCTCAGGAGTAGTGAATGGGATATACGTGACAGAAATGCCGGAGTATCCGATCCGTAAGATCGGATCCAGCTATGAAGCAGTGATCGTAGGGCAGAGGGCGTCTGAAGCTATGAGCATCGATACGATGCCAGTAGGTGACAGTATGCAGGCTTCTATGGCGAACCTGAGTTATCTTTCACAGAGTCAGGCATCGTCATCGACTGTCATGTCCGATGAGGATTATGAGACACTGCTGAGCATTGTGGAAGCTGAAGCCGGTGGAGAAGATATGAAATCCCGGATCTTAGTAGCCAATGTGATCTTGAACCGTGTGAAGGACCATCGTTTTCCCAACACTGTATCAGAAGTGGTGTGGGAGAGGAATAATGGTGCCGCACAGTTTTCACCCACAGAAGACGGCAGGATCGGTACTGTCGAGATCTCGGAAATGACAAAAGAATCAGTCAGACAGGTTTTAGAAGGATTGGATTATGCAAATGGCGCCTTGTTCTTTGTGGCAAAGGATCAGGCGTTGGAGAGCAATGTTGATTGGTTTGAATCCGATCTGAAGCTCCTGTTCAAGCATGGGGATCATGCATTTTATACCTTCCCCTGACCGAAAATGAGAGAAAACCCGGAGGAGCGTTGGCTTTTCCGGGTTTTCTCACTCATACGCGGTTTTTGGATGGAAATGAGAACTATAAAAAAGATATTAAATTTTTTTTCGTACTGGTATATTGGATAGAAGTATTATATAATATCTATAAGCCTTCGAGAGGCTCACCAGATCTACAGATTAATACAACAGATATAGCCGTGGGAGGATGCGAGATGGCAGTAGTGAGAGAATTGATACGCACAGAAGAGAATGGGAATATCAGTTTTGGGGATTATGGACTGGATACGAAATCCAAGTTATCAGATTTTGACCATAAGGGAGACATGTACAAGGTGAAGACTTTCAAAGAGATCACCAAGTTAGAGCGCAATGGTGTCTTTGTCTATGAATCTGTTCCGGGGACGGCTGTATTTGATCTGGAACAGACAGATGGTAACATGGGTTTTCGTGTGGAGGGGCAGGGAGATGCCCAGATCACAGTGGGATTGGAAGAAAATATGGAGTACGAGATATTCATCGATCAGGAAAGCACCGGTAAGATGAAGACGAATTTGGGCGGAAAACTTTCTTTTAGCGTGGAATTGGCAAATGAGGCATCCACCGAAGTCAAGATCATGAAATTGTAGTGTAGAGAGGGTGGTGCAAATTTATTGGATTTGTGGCGCCCTCGATCTTATTTTGCGGGAATGAGTCAGTAAAGGATGAGGACGGATGGCAAAGGGGAAGAAGACGGCGTTTTTTTGTCAAAGCTGCGGCTATGAGTCCCCCAAGTGGATGGGGCAGTGCCCGGGATGCAGGGAGTGGAATACTTTCGTGGAGGAATTGCCTGCCCCCAAGATCTCTGGTAAGACAGCGGCGGGCGGCAGGCAGAAAAATGGACCTGTCACCCTGGGACAGATAGATATCCAGGAAGATACCAGGCAGGGCAGCGGGCTCGCTGAGCTGGACCGGGTCCTGGGCGGCGGGATCGTGCAGGGTTCACTAGTCCTGGTAGGGGGCGATCCAGGTATCGGGAAATCCACCCTGCTCTTGCAGATGTGCAGATATCTGTCAGAAAAAAAGGTGAAAGTCCTGTATATATCCGGGGAGGAATCTTTAAGACAGATCAAGCTCCGTGCCAGGCGTATCGGGGATTTTTCGGATGACCTGCTGCTGCTCTGTGAGACAAACCTGGCCTCTATCGAGCAGGCGGTGGAGAGACAGAGACCACAGGTGGTGGTCATAGATTCCATCCAGACCATGTACAATGAGGAGGTCTCCTCGGCTCCGGGCAGTGTGTCGCAGGTGCGGGAATCCACCAGCGTGCTGCTGCAGATCGCTAAAGGAAAAGGTGTCACGATCTTTATCGTCGGGCATGTGACGAAGGAAGGGAATGTGGCCGGGCCGCGGGTGCTGGAACACATGGTGGATACGGTCCTCTATTTTGAAGGGGACAGGCACGCCTCTTACAGGATCTTAAGGGGTGTGAAGAACCGTTTCGGCTCGACCAATGAGATCGGGGTATTCGAGATGCGGGATACCGGGTTGGAAGAAGTGAAAGATCCGTCAGAATTTTTGCTGCAGGGCAGGCCCCAGGACGCATCGGGTTCTGTGGTGGCATGTTCTATGGAAGGGACCAGGCCTATCCTCCTTGAGATACAGGCGCTGGTGTGCAGGACAAATTTTGGGATACCCAGGAGGACAGCGGCAGGGACAGACTTTAACCGGGTCAATCTGCTGATGGCGGTGTTGGAAAAGAGACTGGGACTCAACTTGGCAAATTGCGATGCCTATGTAAATATCGCAGGCGGCATAAAGATGAATGAGCCGGCGATCGATCTGGGGATCGTGCTGGCTCTTGTCTCCAGCTTTCAGGACCGGCCGATACCGGATCAGGTGATGGTCTTCGGTGAAGTGGGCCTGAGCGGTGAGATCCGGGCAGTGGGTATGGCGGAGCAGAGAGTCCAGGAGGCGAAGAAACTGGGCTTTCAGACTGTGATCTTGCCGAAAGTATCTATGAAAGCTGTGGAGAAAGTGAAAGGGATCCGCCTTCTTGGAGTGGGGAGCCTGAGAGAACTTATGGCGCTGCGTTTTGGCGCATGACAGGGAGGGCGTGTGATTGAAGGAAAAATTTTACCGTTTTATGCAGGGCAGGTACGGGAATGACCAGCTCAACCACTTTTTGATGATCGTATCCCTGGTCGTGATGGTCTTATCTGTTGTCTGGAGACCACAGTTGTATCTGATCGCTATCGCTCTTCTGGGGTGGGGATATTACCGCATGTTTTCCAGAAGGGTCTACCGCCGGGCGATGGAGAACCAGAGATATCTGGAGATCCGGGAAAAAGCCCTGTGCAGGCTGCGCAGGGAGCGAAAACGTCTGGAACAGAGAAAGACGTATCATATCTATAAATGTCCGGACTGCAGCCAGAAAGTGCGTATCCCCAGAGGAAAAGGGAAGGTGGAGATCCACTGTCCAAAATGCGGGAAGGATTTTATCAAAAGGAGTTAGAAGGATATGCTGCCAGATATCTTGCTGTGTTATCTCGTAGCTGTGGATCTTGCTGCTTTTATCCTGTTTGGGATAGATAAGCGGCGCGCCAGGAAACATCAGTGGCGCATACCGGAGAGGCGGCTTTTTGCTCTTGCCTTGGCTGGGGGCAGCCTGGGCGCTCTGGCAGGGATGTATGTATTCCGACATAAGACCAGACACCGGTTGTTTTCCTGGGGGATCCCGTTGCTCTTTCTGGTCCAGGTTGGGATATTTGTTGGGATAGTAAGTTTTTTTTAGGAGATCGAGAGATGAGATTGGAAAAGATACAAGGATACCTCCGTTCAAAAGGGTGGACATATCGCTATACGGAGGAAGATGGGTGTGGCAGTATAGATCTTGAGTATCGGGGGATCCCTTATCATATATGGGAGTTCCCGGACGGAGAGGGCGCGGAGAGCAATGTGAGGGACGGGGGCAGGCAGGAGGAATTTTCGGGGAGTTATGAAGAGGAGATCCTGGCGGTCATCAAAGACTGGAAATAGAAGATATTGCCGGGTGTATGCAGCGGCAGGAGATGAGGGGATCCCCCTGCTCTTTCTGCCGCTGTATCAATTGAAGATGCTATTTGGTGGTGATCATCGTGGTGTATCCGGCATCCCTGAGTTTTTGTTCCATGGCGATGGCGTTCCCAAGCTGCAGGTAGGCACCTACCTGTACTTTGTAGTACCCGTCTTCATTGAGCAGGAATGCGGGATACCCCTGGTCTAACAGCTCATAGAGGAGCTGGTCTGCATTCTGTCTGTTCTGGAAGGCTCCGGCCTGTACCCGATAGTAAGTCGGCCCTTCCACATCTTCTTCTCCCAGGGTCCCTAGGATAGCGTCTGCGATCGCCTGCGCGATTTCGTCGAATTTTTCGTCAAACATGGCGTTGTCCTGGTCATTGTTCAGGAAGCCTGCTTCTATCAGTACGGAGGGCATGGTCGTACGGCGCAGTACTACAAGGCCGGGCCGTTCCTTGACTCCCAGGTCCTTGAAGCCCAGTTCCCCCAGAGCGCCGACGATGTTTTGGGCCATATCGTATTTGATGCCGGATTTATCGTAAACAAGTGTTTCTACCCCTGTGTATTGGTTGGGCATGGGACTGGAGTTGCGATGGAAAGAGACGAAATAATCGGCTCCAGACTGGTTGGCGATGGTGGCTTTTTGGAATGGGGTCTGGTAGACGTCTGTTGTGCGGGTATATTCCACATCTACGCCCCTGTTTTTTAATATGTCCCCCACAGCCAGGGTCAAACGCAGAGTATCGTCTTTTTCCTGTCTGCCGTTGGATACGGCGCCGGGGTCTGCGCCGCCGTGTCCGGCATCTAACATGATCTTATATTCTGGCAATTTTTAGACTCCTTCATGATCCTTTTTTTAAAACTATACATATTATCATATGCACAGCTGTCTGGAGCGTGTTTGGGAGAAGTCCTGATAGGAGGTGATCGTAATGGGAGGAAGTTGGAGAAAGGGATCTGGCCATACAGGGATGGACGGCAGGAGCAGATCGATCTTATGGGTCATCAATCTGCTGGCCTGCGCGGATCCCAGTATTTTTTACCAGCTGTCCAGGCAGGAGGATCTTCGGCTGCTTTTGACCTACCAGATCGGTATGCCGATCGTATGGGGGATGCTCTGGGCGGCATTTGCCGGGACTTTCAAAAAGAGCCTGTGGGACAGACAGAGCAGGAAACAGGCTTGGACGATGATGCTGGTCATGCTGATGCTGAATGTCCTGTCTGTGTCTGTGGCCCTGAGCCGTCAGGGAGATCTTGCGATGTATTCCCTGATATTGGTGGGGCTGTATCTGGGGAAGATCGTGGAGCGGAAATTGTCCTGATGCCCGCTCCTTCCAATTCCCGTATACGTTTTTCAAGTATGGCCAGTTCCTGGGTGAGTGTCCGCAGTTTATTGGCCTGTCTGGAGACGATGGAGGTCAGGGACATGCAGATCATGATGAGGATCCCGATGAAAAAGATAAACAGGCCGTTCATAGTGCCGGTGATGCCCAGCAGGTTGATGAACGCCCGGAAGGCATGGGGAAATAAGAGCATGATCCCCATGATGATGCCGCTGAAGATCCAGAGCAGCGTATAGCGCAGTTCGATGGCTCTTTGCTTTAGAAAGATGAGGATGAGGATGAAATAGGCAGTCAGGGCGACGCCTAGAGTGATCATTAGTTTTGTGGGCAGCATATCTTATCTCCTGATTCCGAATGTGATGCGGCAGATGATGATGGACAGGGACACTTTTATCATATAGTAGGCCGATCTGAGACCGTGTATAGAGCTGGAGCCGGATCCTCTCTCCCGCATGACTACGGGGACTTCCCGGATCCTCCCCCCGTGCATGACGGCGGAGATGATCGCTTCTGGTTCCGGATAATCGGTGGGGTACTGGTCGGCGTAGATACGGATGAACCTCCGGTCAACAGCCCGAAACCCGCTGGTCACGTCATAGACGCGCACCCCTGTACACAGTCTGATCAGGAAACTCAGGGACCATATGCCTGTCCTGCGCAAAAAAGACGACTGGAAACCTTCTCTGCTGATAAAACGGGAACCGATGGCAATGTCAGCTTCCTGATCCAGGAGAGGTTCTAGGATCTTGTCCAGATAGGAGACGTCGTGCTGTCCGTCCCCGTCTATCTGTACGGCGATGTCGTAGCCATTCTTACAGGCATAGCGGTACCCGGTCTGCACAGCGCCGCCGATGCCCAGGTTGATGGGCAGGTGTACGGCGCAGATGCCGTGGCGTGAACACAGTTCTTCTGTATCGTCAGTGGAACCGTCGTTGACCACCAGATGATCCCACTGGGGACAGTGCTGTCTGATATTTTCTATCACCTGGAGGAGGTTTTCGGCCTCGTTGTAGGCGGGTATGATGATGAGTACTTTCGGTCGTTTGTCCATATCGTTACCTCTTGATAGAGTATTATAATATATTTGGGCGAGAGAATCAATGTATGGACTTATTTTATGATGCGGTGTGGTACACGGACGGTGTGGTGGCTGTCCATATAGTCGATGTCTGTGGGCGTCTCTTTTTTTCCCAGGCTGATGGCGATCTCTATGATGCTCTTGACCTGGGCGTCTGCATCGTTCAAGACAGTCCCCAGCATCTTTCCCTCCTGGATGGCGGTGACCGCTTCTTCCATACCGTCCAGTCCGATCACTTTGATCTGGCCGAAGGGGATATCGTTTTCTTCCATGGCGTCCAATGCGCCGAGAGCCATAGCGTCGTTGTTGCTGAACAGGATCTCGATGGTGTCGCCAAATCCTTGCAGCCATCCTTCCATTTTTTCTTTTCCCTGTGTCCGTGTCCAGTTGGCGCAGGCGGTGCCAAGGCGTTCCAGTTGGATACCTGCGCTCTTGAGGGTCTTCAGACAGGATTCAGTCCGGATCATTGAGTCCTGATGGCCTGGTTCGCCCTCCAGGATGACGTATTGGATGATCCCATCCCCGTTCCTGTCTATGCTCTCTTTGTCTTTTTTGTATTCTTCAAGGAAAAGCTCCCCCTGCTGGCGGCCCCCTTCTTCGGAATCTGTCCCCACATAGTAGGTTTTATCCCAGCGTTTCATATCGGCAGATACAGGTTCCCGGTTAAAAAATACGATGGGTACGTCTGCTCTTTCACCTTTGTCTACGATCTCGGCGGCATCTGTCCGGTCTACGATATCGACGCAGAGTACGTCGTAATCCTGGTCGATGAATTTATCAATCTGGCTGTTCTGTAGTGTCTGACTCCCTTTCGCGTCGCTGAAATTCACAGTGATCTTGAAATCTTCTTTCTTTTCCTGTTCCCGGAAGCCTTCATCCAGTTTTTGTGTCATGACGCTGATAAACAAGTCGTCCATATTATAGAGCAGGACGCCCACACGGATTTCTGTGTTTTTATTTTTGTCTGTGTTTTTGTCCTGTATCTGGCAGCCGCTGTTGAGGGTCAGGGAGGCCAGCAAGCAGGATATGCCTATGATCATCTTTGATCTTCCCATTTTTACCTCCTGATCTTAAGTGTCTCTTATTTTACAAATGGAAAGAGGAGCTTCTGGTTCTCATCGTCATACATGTGGTCGGAATTTGTGATGATATAATGGATCTTGCTGTTACTTTTCGCACCCTTGCCCTCGATGGCCGCCACAGCTTCCTGTATACCCAGGTAGCCGATGGAGAAGTCGTCCTCTGCGGCGATGGTCACGATATTTTTGTTCTCCAGTTCTTTTAAGACTTCGCTGCTGCAGCCTGCGCCGAATATCTGGAGGGATGCATTGGGATATCCTGTTTTGTAGTCTTTGGAGGCTTTCACCAGATTTTTGAGTACGTCCGTATCCAGGGCGACGGCAACGTCCGGCTCTTTTTCTTTTAACTGGGAGAGTATATCTTCGGAGGAAAACCCGCCTTCATGAAGGATAGAGCAGCGGTTTTTGGTCTCTTTCATGTTTTCAAGAAATCATTTTCGGCGGTCTGCCACACTGGTGCAGCGGGCATCGCCGCAGAGGACCAGGATCTCTTCTTTTTGGTTCCCATAATTGATGACGGATCTGGCCAGCCCCCGTCCCAGGGCTTCGTTGTCACAATGGATGGACAGGAATGTGTTTTTTTCTGAGATACCGGATTCCACCAGGATCACAGGGATCTTGGAGTGGATCACATCGGAAATGGGGTTTTTGAGCGCTGTCTGGTCTACCGGGGAGATGAGGATCGCATCTGTCCCTTCGGCTTCCTGGTATAAGAGGTCTATCTGTTCCTGTGCTGTATTGCCCTCGATGGCGGCTACGAAGCGGAGGGTCACGTGCAGGTCCTCCGCAGCGTTTTCTGCCCCTTTTTTGAGGTTATCCCATGACTCGTCCATTTTTCCCCTGATGATCACAGAGATGTTGTAGCCTGACTCATTTTGTTTTGGACGGGAGAAGCCTCCGATCGTCCAGATACACAGCAGTGTCAGGAGGATCAAGATCACAAGTTGGATGTATCGGTTCATTTTCATGGCTCTATCTTCCTTTGTAAGGGCATCACCATCCGGATCAGTGTCCCTTCGTCGGGTTCGCTGTAGATATTTACCCCGTATTGTTTGCCGAAATGGATCTGGATCCTCTCGTGGACATTATTCATGCCGATGCCGGATCCTTTTTTTGGATCTCCGCCGTTTTGCAGGCTCTTGACTTTTTCTTCTGTCATCCCGCAGCCGTTATCCTCAACTTCCATCCACAATTCGTCTCCCTGCCGCAGGGCGCGGACGATGATCTGACCGCCGTCTTCTTCGTCCATATAGGCGATCCCATGGTTGATGGCGTTCTCGATCATGGGCTGCAGGATCAGTTTGACGGTGGCACAGTCCTTGACTTCTTCTTCGGCCTCTATCCGATAGGTAAATCTATTTTTGTACCGGATACTCTGGATGGCCATATAGTGTTCCCCGTGTGCCAGTTCTTCGCGCACAGGGATGATGCTCTTCCCCTTGCTTATGCTGATGCGGAATATCTTGGCCAGGGAGGTGATCATGGTGACGGCGCCCTCGTATTTTTCATTTTCGATCATCCATACGATAGAATCCAATGTATTGTAGAGAAAATGGGGGTTGATCTGGGTCTGGAGCGCTTCCAGTTCACTCTGTCTCTTCAGCTCCTGTTCAGTCACGATATCTGCCATCAGTTTCCGGAGCTGGGCGACCATGGAGCGGATGGATAGGCCCAGGTGACGGATCTCTTCAGATCCGCTGACGGCGATCTCTGCATCCCAATCCCCGGATTCGAGCTTTTCTACGGAGTTTTCCAGGCGGTAGAGGGGGTCTGTGATCTTTTTGGAGACATAGCTGCTGGCCTGGATCATGATAAATAACAGGCACAGGGCAAAGAGAAAGACGTAGGTCTGGAAATCGCTGTACTGGGAGACGACTTCTTCCATAGGAACGACAGCCACCAGCTTCCAGCCTGTGTATCCCACTGTCTTTACTGTGATCATCCTCTCTTTGCCCTGAAAGGAAGTCACATAAGAACCGTCTTCATGGCCGGCCATGGTCTTGTTGTCTTCTTCTGTCAGGCCTGCATAGAGGAGCTGCTGTCTGGGGTGATAGATGATCTCCCCATCTGGTCCCATGAGGTACAGGTAACTGGATTTTCCAAGGTTGGTACTCTTCAGCACCTGCTCTATGCCGTTGAAATTCATATCTACAAGGAGGACGCCCTCTTCTACGCTGCCGTTCCGGTTAAATTCTACATAACGGCTCAGGGAGACTACCCAGCTGTAACTTGCATCGGCAGTGTCGAAGATATTTTGTACATGGGGTGTGGAGAAATGGAGTTCGTCGATCTTTTCCGCCGCGTCGATATACCATCCTGCTTTTTGGGGGAGTACGTTTTTTTTCGTGTTGGAGATGGGTACAGCCTCCACCACAGCTCCGGAGATGTCAAAGAGGGCGATGCTCACCAGCTTGCTCTGGTTGGCATCGTAGAGCAGGGATAGGTCGGGATAGATGGAGTCTGTGGTCGTGTCCTTTTGTTTTAAGACCTGGTAATAGACTGTGTCGGATGTTTTCATCATCTGTTTTAGGTGATCGTTCAGGGATTGGTTGACCTGTTCGACGATCTGGAAGTTTTTCTGTTCATTCATCTCTTCTGCCGTGTTGATGAAACGGATATATAGAGCCACGGACATGCTCAGGATGGCACATACGCCGATCAGGGTAAAGGGCAGCACGATGACTGTCTGTAGATTCTTGTTGTCTATCCATTTTTTCCACTGGATATAGTTTATTGACAGTTTTTTCTTCATTGCGTTTTACTTTCTTTTCCGATATCTCTGCGGGGACAGCCCATAATGTTTTTTGAATACATAACTGAAATAATTGGGGTCGCTGTATCCTACTTTTTCAGCGATCATATAGCTTTTATCGTCCGTATTTTCCAGGAGTTCTAATGCTTTTTCCATCCGGATATCGGTCAGGTAGGTGATGAAAGAGACACCGACTTCTTTTTTGAACAGGCTGGAGAAGTAGCTGGGGCTCACATGGAGGATCTGGCTGACCATCTCCACGGACATCTCTTCATTGGCGTAGTGTTCGTTCACGTAATCTTTGGCCCTGGTGGTGATGGCGGAGCGGGAACTGACCCGGCTCTTGGTGATCAGCTGGCTCATCTTCAGGCTGATATCCAGCATCCATTCCATCCCGTCTTCCAAAGACTGCATGCCGTCCAGGATGGGGAGCATGTCCCCTTTGCCGAACAGCTCTTCCTGTCTGATGTTGTAATATTGGAGCAGCCTTAAAAATCCCACTTTGACTTCAGTGAAATAGACGCTTAGCTGTTCTGTCATGAGCATGTGTTCCTGTAATCTACAGAAGATCTTGTGGATCTCACCGCGGATCTCTTTTTCGTTTCCCAGTTTGATGGCGGCGATCAGGTCCCGTTCGTCGCTCCCCTGGAACTGTAGGGAGGCGTTATTTTCCGGTTCCACATCGCCCAGATAGATGGCCTGCCCGCTCCCCAGGGAGATCCGGTAGGAGAGCGCTGTCTGCGCTTCTTTTCGGGTGTATCTGAGTTCCAGGGGATCGTGGCATATGGTCCCGATCCCTCCGGTCACAGTCAGGCCGTAGATCTTCTTCATATTCTTGCAGATCAGGTCCATCCCTTCTGCCAGTTTGAAGATATCCCCTTTTTTGTATAGATTGGCTACGATGCCCACGGTATCCCCGTAATAAAAGCTGCTGACTTTTGCGTAAAGATGCAGTGTCTCATCGGTCATCTGGCGGAGGGTGGTGGGGACCAGGGCTATATCGTGGTCGGAGAACAGTTCTCCTTTGATCGCTTCCAGTTCCTTTGGCTCCAGCCGGAACAGCCCTACGGTGTAACCCCAGGCGTCCAGGTCCAGCTGTCCCAGACCGCTGTTCCTCTGGAGTTGTTCCTGGTCGGCGCGTCCTTCTACGAGTCCCACCAGGAATTGTTCCCGGATGATGGGGATACTCTCGATATAGTGCTGTCTCAGTGTCTCCAGATCCCTTTTCTTTTCGTATTCCCTGTCCAGGTTTTCTTTCAGCCGTATCAGGGTACCACCCATCTCTGCTGCGTCGATGGGTTTTAACACATATTCCACGGCCTGCATCTTTAAGGCGCGCTGGGCGTATTCAAAATCATCAACGCCGGAAAAGATGATCAGTTTTATATCGGGGATCATGCGTATCAGCTTTTCACCCAGTTCCAGTCCGTTCATGAAAGGCATCATCACATCGGTCATGACCACGTCGGGACGCATCGACTCTGCGATCTCCAATGCGTCCCGTCCGTTCTCGGCGCTGCCGATGATCTGAAAACCGTATTTTTCCCAGTCGATCTTTTTGATGATCCCTTCACGGATCTCTGCTTCATCGTCCACCAGCAATATTGTATATCTCTTCATTTATCCCTCCTGCCCTATCGATGTAGGTATAGGCTTTCTTTATTTTACAGGCAAAAGCGGGAGAAGAAAAGGGGATAGTCCTTATTTTTTTGCTATGTATTTTCTGATATCCAGGGCGATGGCCACGATGATGACGATACCCTGTGCGATGTACTGGTAGTTGGTGTTCACACCGAGGAACTGCAGGGAGGATTTTAAAAGCTCGAAGACAGCTACACCGATGATCACACCGGAGACTTTACCGATACCGCCGTTCACAGAGACGCCGCCGATCGTACAGGCTGCGATCGCTTCCAATTCATAGCTCAATCCTAAGTTTACAGAAGCGCCGCCGGATTTGCCGCTGAATAAGAAACCGGCGATGGCGTACATGCAGGCCGCTGTCACGTAGATGATGATCTTTGTCTTCTTGACGTTCACGCCGGAGACTTCTGCGGCGGCTTCGTTCCCGCCGATCGCGTACATATATTTTCCATGGCGGGTGTAGTTGAACACGAACCAGATCGCGATCGGGTGCTTGACGAAGACGGCAACCCCGTTTTATACACTGAGGGCGCAATGGCTGG
>CANTEW010000043.1 GCA_947652925.1 uncultured Lachnospiraceae bacterium | reverse complement strand
GGCTATACGCCGGGACTGCAGCCGGAGGCCAGGTATTTTGCCATCAAGATGCCCGTATTTTCTTTTGAGAAGATCCGGGGGGCCGATATCAGTCTGGGACCGGAGATGAAATCAACCGGAGAGTGCCTGGGTATCGCGGAGACCTTCAATGAAGCTCTGTATAAAGCGTTCCTGGGCGCCGGGGTGAGGCTCCCACGCCACAACAATATGATCATGACCGTGAAGGATGAGGATAAAGAAGAAGCTGTGGGTATCGCCCGCCGGTTTGAGGCGCTGGGGTACAAGATCTTCGCCACCAGGAGTACGGCGAAGAAGCTGAAGGCACATGGCATAAAAGTCATACGGACAAATAAACTGGAACAGCCTTCGCCGAATCTGCTGGATCTGATCTTGGGCCATAAGATCGATCTGATCATCGATACGCCTTCACCGGGGGTGGAGCGGGCGCATGACGGCTTTTTGATCCGGCGGTATGCGGTGGAGACGGGAGTGAATGTACTCACTTCCCTGGATACGGCCAGCGCGCTGGTCACAAGTCTGGAAAATACAGATTTGAATAGATTGACTCTGGTGGACATCGCAGCGATCGATGCAAAGTAATAAAAATTTATGATAAGGGGAGAATATGGATATTATTGAATTGCTGAAAGTGATCATATTGGGGATCGTGGAGGGTATCACCGAATGGCTGCCGATCAGCAGTACGGGCCATCTGATCTTGGCGGATGAGTTCATCCAGCTGGATGTCACTCCGGAGTTTATGGAGATGTTCCGGGTGGTGATCCAGCTGGGAGCTATACTGGCAGTCGTCTGCTTGTATTTTTCCAGGCTGTGGCCGTTTCGCAATAAGAAAGAGGCGGTCAATGCCTGGGAGCGCTATGTGGATATGGATAAGATGATCCTCTGGTTTAAGATCCTGGTGGCCTGTCTGCCCGCTGTCGCTATCGGCCTGCCTTTTGACGATCTTCTGGAAGAGAAACTCTATAATTATGTGGTCGTTGCACTGATGCTGATCTTATACGGTGTACTGTTCCTGATCATTGAGGACCGCAATGCCAGGCGTACGCCGAAAGTGGACAGTTTAGAAGAGCTGACTTTCCGGACGGCATTTCTCATCGGGGTCTTCCAGGTGCTGTCCCTGGTACCGGGGACTTCCCGCTCTGGATCGACGATCATTGGCGGGATCTTGCTGGGGACTTCCCGGACAGTGGCTGCGGAATTTACTTTTTTCCTGGCGATCCCTGTGATGTTTGGGGCCAGCCTGCTGAAACTTGTGAAATTCGGTCTGCATTTTACCGGGGCGGAAGCCATGATCTTGCTGGTGGGGATGCTGGTGGCATTTGTGGTATCGATCCTGGCGATCAAGTTTTTGATGGGTTATATCAAAAAACATGATTTCAAAGTGTTCGGATGGTACAGGATCGTCCTTGGCGTGCTGGTGTTTGGTTATTTCATAGGAAAGAACATGTTGGCATAAAGATCTGGAGGAAAACATGGATAAGAAATACATTATGGCTATGGATCAGGGGACGACCAGCTGCAGGGCGATCTTGTTCGATCAACAGGGAAATATCTGCAGTATGGCCCAAAAGGAATTTCCCCAGTATTATCCCCAGCCTGGATGGGTGGAGCATGACCCTATGGAGATCTGGTCATCCCAGCTCAGTGTATCCACAGAGGCCATGAGCAAGATACGGGTATCCCCGGAGGATATCGCTGCTATTGGTATCACCAACCAACGGGAAACGACTGTCGTATGGGAGAGAGAGACAGGGGATCCTGTGTACCCGGCGATCGTCTGGCAGTGCAGGCGTACGGCAGATATAGTCAGGGGACTGCAGGAGACAGGTTTTGATAAGGTCATATGGGAGCGTACTGGATTGGTGCCGGACGCCTATTTTTCCGGGACAAAGATCAAATGGATCTTAGACCGGGTGGAGGGGGCGAGAGCGCGGGCCGAGAGAGGGGAGCTGCTCTTTGGGACTGTAGATACCTGGCTCATCTGGAATCTGACGAAAGGGCAGGTGCATGTGACGGACTATACGAACGCCTCCCGCACCATGCTCTTCGATATCCATAAAATGCAGTGGGATAAAGAGATACTGGAGAGACTGGAGATCCCCATGCAGATGCTGCCGCAAGTCATGCCGTCCAGCAAGATCTATGGCTATACAGAAGTCTTCGGTCCGCCTATCCCTGTCAGCGGGGCGGCAGGGGACCAGCAGGCGGCGTTGTTCGGGCAATGCTGCCTGCAGCCTGGCGATGTGAAGAATACCTATGGGACAGGGTGTTTTCTCCTGATGCACACGGGAGATCAGCCTGTCCAGTCCCGGAATGGCCTGCTGACCACAGTCTGTATCGATGAAAAAGGCGGTCCGGCGTATGCTCTGGAGGGCAGTGTATTTGTTGCGGGGGCGGCGGTCCAATGGCTGCGGGATGAGATGGGGCTGATCGGGAAAGCCTCTGAGTCGGAAGAGTGCTGCAGAGCTGTGGAAGATACGAACGGTGCTTATCTTGTCCCTGCGTTTACCGGGATGGGCGCTCCTTATTGGGAGCAGGATGCCCGGGGGATCTTAGTAGGGCTGACACGGGGCGTCAATAAAGATCATATGGTGAGGGCGGCCGTGGAGTCCCTGGCTTATCAGGTATACGATCTGATCCGTACGATGGAGAAAGAAGCGAAGATCGAGCTGCGGGGGTTAAAAGTGGACGGAGGAGCCAGTGCCAATGATTTCCTGATGCAGTTCCAGGCAGACCTTCTGGGCGCCTGTGTGATCCGGCCGAGATGCATCGAGACAACGGCATTGGGCGCGGCTTATCTGGCAGGCTTGGCAGTAGGCTATTGGAAAGATATCAAAGAGATCCGCAGGAATTGGGCTGTGGGATCCAGTTTTGAGCCGAAGATGGGAGTGCGGGAACGAGAGGAGCGGCTCCATGGCTGGGAGCGGGCTGTGAAGACTGCCATGTATTGGGCGGCGGAAAGATAGAAGATCCATGATAGGGATATCCTGTACAGTGAGCAGACGTATTGTCTTACTGTACAGGATTTTTTTGGTCTGTGGATCATTGGATGATCGTGCCTGTCTTCCCCAAGTAACCGGCTTTGGTATGGGGCAGGTCAGTGATGATGGCGCGGCGGTCTTTGCCGTTTTCTACGAAAGAGACTCCGGCCTGGAATTTCGGGAGCATGGAGCCGGGTGCGAAATGGCCTTCTCCCATATATTTTTTTGCCTCTTCTATGGAAATGGTCTCTAAGTAAGTCTCCTGGTCGGTGTCTTTATCCAGGCTGACTTTTTCTACGCCTGTGATGATCAGGAGGTCATCGGCATTGATCAGTTCAGCCAGTTTTCCGCAGAGCAGGTCTTTCTCGATAACGGCGCTGGCGCCTTTTAGCTCTATGCCCTGCTCCATCACCGGTATGCCGCCCCCGCCCCCGGCGATCACCACCTGGTCTGCTGCCAGCAGAGCTTTGATCGTATCCAATTCCACGATGGATTGGGGCTTGGGTGCGGCTACGATCCGGCGGAAATGGCCGTCGGCAAGCTCGGTCACGAAGTTTCCTTTTTTCTCCTCTTCTTCGGCCTCTTCTCTGGTCAGGGTACGCCCGATGATCTTCTCAGGTTCAGCGAAAGCGTCGTCGTAAGGGTCGATGGTCACCTGTGTCAGTACGGTACATACGGGTTTGTAGATGCCGCGGGAGATCAGCTCGGCGCGGATGGAATTTTGCAGGTCGTAGCCGATATATCCCTGGCTCATGGCGGAACATACGGACATGGGGGCGAAGGTGTAATCAGGGTGGGATTTGCCGAACTCATTCATCGCTGTATGGATCATGCCCACCTGGGGGGCATTGCTGTGGGAGATGACGATCCGCAGTCCCTGTTCTACTAAGTCGGCGATGGCTCTGGCCGATCGTTTGGTCGCCTCTTTTTGTTCCGGGAGCGTGGTACCAAGGGCTGTGTGTCCCAAAGCTACTACTACTGTCTTATCACTCATAGGTTTATCCCTTTCTCATTTTTCTTCTATTATAGCGGCGGCTCATGAAAAAAGCAAGCGGCCCGGCGTGTAGCCGGACCGCTCGCTTTTTTTTGAGGGGGGAGATAGAGAGTGGTTATTCATCTATCCAAAACCTATTATAGAGGAGAAATGTGAGTAAATTGTGACCGATCCATTAAAGAATCGGAAAGATTATAAACAGTCCATAAAGAAAATATAAGGATTTGATCTTCTCTTGTATATGCATATGATCTATGTTATATTAAATATGCCGGACACGTCTGTCCGGGGACATCTATTGTACTGTGCCGCTCATATTTCACAAAATGAATGGTACAGTAAACGATTGGCCGTTCGGCCGTTTTTCCAGATCAGTTTAGAGGACATATCTGTATCTTTCAAAAAGGGGGGATGCCTATGGGTGCCGTCGTTTCCTTCATTTGCGGGCGTTTGAGGACACATAGATAGAAAAAAAGGAGGAATCGGTCTATGAAACAGAGCAGGAAAAAGAAACAGCGTTTGGCAGCAGGGTTCCTGGGCGGCATATTGGGGGCGCTCTCGGTCTTCGGCGGCGCTGTGGCCACTTGCGCGCAGGCAGACCAGCAGGGGGTCATTTTAGAAAAATCAGCCGTCTGGGTCTCTCCCCATACGTATGAGGCGGCGATCGATCTGAAAGTCAGCGGCATTGAGAGGTATACACAGAAAGAAGTCCCGATCTCGGTGATCCCTATCCTGGATGTGACGAGCAGTATGGGTTATTGTGAGACTACCGGGCATTACCACGACATGTTTTACCATTGGGTGGGTGCATTTGAGGATGGGGCAAAGATCTGGAAAGAGATCATCATGCCTGCACTGCCTTCTCCGGAGGAATATGGGCAGATGGGGCGCAAGAATGCAGATTCCATGTTCTTGAGGCTCCCAGAAGAGTTGGATCCTTCCGGAAAATGCCGCCTGGTCTACCTGAAAGGCCGGGCAGAACAAAGGGATTACTATGCTATGACCCATTGGCATGTATTTTATGTCACAGACGATGAGACACCTCTGCGGCCGCTGAAAGAGGATGATCAGGGAGGGCACGCCTACAGCCATGCAGTCTTGAACGGCGGGATCTACCTGCCTGTAGGCACGGCTGAGCAGGCGGGTGGGTATACGGCCTGGGCGTATACCAGCCATAAAGAGCAAGGGCATGGGTGTCAGGAATCCCGTATGGATCAGTTAGCGGAAGGATACGCCGGATTTGTCCAGACACTTTTTGAAAATCCGGGGGCACGTGTCTGCCCGGTGGCTTTTGAAGGGGGTTATCACATCAACGGATGGACAGAGGATGCCCAGGGAGCCATAGATTTTATCGCCCAGAAAAAATATCTGGAAAGAGAACAGGTGCTGCCGGACTATAATAATGGGACAAATTATGAAGCAGCGCTGGCGGGGGCCATGGATGCTGTGGGCAGGATGGATAAGACAGAGTATACGGAGAATACCTTCGCGATCCTGTTTACAGATGGGGATGTATCCAGCGGATACGACCATACATCCGGAAAACCTGACCTGGGTCGTATAGATCCCCATAGTTTCGGGATGCCCGATCAGGATACGAGCTGGTATCCCACGTATGCAGAGTGGGCGGTCCAGGATGCACAAGTCTTGAAAGAGTCTGCGAAGATCTACACTGTAGGCTACGGTCATTCTCTGGATCAGGAAGAGACTATGGACACACTCAAAAAGATCAGTTCCGGGGGCGAGTATTTCATCGATACCCGTTCCACGTCGATCCATACAGTCACGGATATCTTCCGGGCCATCTATTCCGATATCATCTATAAAGCTACGAAAATGCATATCGTGGACTATATCTCTGAATATTGGGAGATAGAAGAGGAGGAGCTGCCTGCAGGGTGTCAGGTGGAAGAAGTCCCGATCGTGGATCAGAAAGGGCAGCAGGATATCATTTATAAAGTCATCTATCCGATCACAAAGGAGATGGGAGCGGACGGACAGGAGGAGATCCAGATACCTGTACGCCTGCGCAAAGAGTATCGGGATGTGCCGGAGAAGACTCTGTATGAGACGAACCAGGACGCTCCCTTAGATAAAGGGCAGGAAGGTACAGGGGCTTACGTGGAGTATGTGGATCTGGATGGCACAGAGCAGCGTGTTCATGCAGAGACGCCCCGTTTGGATGTATATCCGGCCCAGCCGGATTTTCTGCTGGAGAAAACAGCAATGACGCAGGAAGTCCAGGCAGGCGGGGAGGCGAGATATACATTCAGGCTTGTCGGCCAGGGGCAGGCAGAGCTGAGAGATATACGTCTGGAGGATGTCTTTGCAGAAGAAGGGATACGATTGCTGTTCGATCAGACAGAGGGGACAGTCCTGGAAAGAGGCGGAGAAGTCATATGTATCGAGAGCCTGGGTCTGGGGGAAGAGAAGATCCTGACCGGTACAGCGAAGATCCCGGAAGATGTCCAGGGTGAACTGGAGAATACGGTGACGGCCACGGCAGAAGATCCACGAGATCCCGGCAGTGAGATCAAAAAAGAAGCTAAGGCCGTCACCACAGTCCTGGCCTTATCCATGGATTTTGAAGTGGAAAAGACCGTGGACAAGGAACAGGCCATCCCCGGGGAGACCCTGACCTACCAGATACGGATCGCCAATACGGGGGAGAGGGAGCTGCGTTCTGTTGTGGCTGCGGATAAGTTTGCGAGAGCAGACATCAGAGCCGTATTCCAGGAACAGACAGGTGTGGTATTGGAAAAAGATAAGACACAGGCGGTGATCGAAAGTATCCTGCCGGGGGAGGAAGTGGTCTTGACAGCCACAGCGAAGATCCCGCCGGACTTTAAGGATGGGGGTCTGACCAATACAGTGCTGGTAGCTCCGGAGGGTGAAAAAGATAAAGAAAGATCGGATCAGGCTGTCGTCGTGGTGAAAAGGGTATTGTCCAGCAATACGGTGAGTGTTGATAAAAAGCAAAAGCCCCTGCCGGAGAAGAAAGTCTCGCCTACGGCAGCGCCGAAGATCTCGTCCGTACCCAACAGTCCCTATGCAGCGATACCGAGGACAGCGTATGCAAATACAGGTGTGGGGACAGAGGGAAAGACAGGGACAGCGGTCACAGCGCCGAAAACGGGCGATGATGCCCCAGTCCTGCCGCTGCTCATCCTGGCCCTGCTAGCTGGAGCCGCAGTCTTTATCCTGTGGCGTTATCATAGGAAAAGGGGCAGGAAAGGCTGATCTTTGGACGCCGGCTGGCAGGTGGACCGTAACACGATCATATTTTTGTGGCATAAGATGAAAAGGTAAGATTGAAATATGGGGGCAGTTATGATATCCTTAGTAAAGTGGGTAACTTTTTATGATATTTTTACGGGATATGATGGGGGATTTTATGGGTAGTGGAGGCATCTTGTTAAGGACGTTGCTGGAGGAGTTGGAATATAGATGCTGCCAGGGGGATCTGGATGTTAAGATCACCCATGTGGTGAATGATTCCAGGGAAGCAGGGCCAGGCTCTTTATTTTTGTGTATCCATGGGGCTGTGTCAGATGGACACGACTATGTGGACCAAGTAGTGGAAAAAGGGGCCTGCGCCCTGGTAGTGGAACATCCGGTACAGGTGCCAGGACATGTGACGGTGATACAGGTCAGAGACAGCAGATATGCGATGGCCTGTATCTCTGCTCGTTGGTTCGGGCATCCGGCAAGGCAGCTGAAGACCATAGGCATCACAGGTACAAAAGGTAAGACCACTGCTACCTATATGATAAGATCCATCCTGGAAAACGCCGGGTACCGGGTGGGACTGATCGGGACGATCGAGACGATCATTGGAGAGAGACATATCCCGGCTTCCCATACGACGCCGGAATCCATCGAGGTACAGCAGAGTTTCCGTGAGATGGTGGATCATGGCTGTGACTGTGTGGTCATGGAGGTCTCTTCACAGGGACTGATGCTGCACCGGACAGCGGGTTTTGTGTTTGACTATGGGATATTTACGAATATAGAACCGGATCACATCGGTCCGAATGAACATACGAGTTTTGAACATTATCTTTCCTGCAAAGCGATGCTGCTGCGCCAATGCAGGAAAGGGATCGTAAACCGGGATGATGAGCATTTCAGACAGATGATCCAGGGGCATACCTGTGAGCTGGAGACGTATGGTTTTTCAGAAGAGGCGGATCTGCGGGCCGTAGACCCGCAGCTCATAGCCCGTCCCGGACAGCTGGGGATCGCTTATCGGGTACAGGGACTCCTGGATCTTCCGGTGGAGATCGATATACCTGGGAAGTTCAGCATCTATAATTCATTGACAGCCATCGCTGTCTGCCGGCATTTCCAGGTGTCACAGGATGATATCATCCGTGCGCTGAAGAACGCAAAGGTCAAGGGACGTGTAGAATTGGTGCCAGTGTCCGATGCGTTCACGCTGATGATCGATTATGCCCACAATGCGATGGCGTTAAGAAGTCTCCTGGTCACTCTGAGGGAATACCATCCCCATCGTCTGGTCTGTCTCTTTGGATGCGGGGGGAACCGTTCTAGGGACCGGCGTTTTGAGATGGGGGTGGTGTCCGGTGAGCTGGCGGATCTTACGATCATCACTTCGGATAATCCCAGGAATGAAGATCCCCAGATGATCATAGATGATATCAAAAAGGGGATCGGCAGGACTGGCGGGTCATATGTAGAGATCAAAGACAGGAAAGAGGCGATCGCGTATGCGATCCATCACGGACAGCCCGGTGACATCATCATACTTGCAGGCAAAGGCCATGAGGATTATCAGGAGATCAGGGGAAAAAAATATCCCATGGATGAACGGGTACTGATCCAAGAGATATTGAAAGAAGGTTGACTGCGATGCTGTACGCCGACGTTGTTGTAGATATCTCGGCCAAAGATCTGGATAAGATCTTCCAGTATGAGATCCCGCCGGATCTGGAGGGACAGATCTGCGTGGGGATGGTGGTCAATGTGCCATTTGGCCAGAGGGATCGGGAGATCGCCGGATATGTGGTGGGACTGACAGCCCGTCCGGCCCTTGAGACTGGAAAGATAAAAAGGATCCGGTCATTAAAAAACAGTGCGGAGACGACAGAGTCGAAGATGATCCGCCTGGCTGTATGGATGAGGCAGCAGTACGGTTCTACCATGATCCAGGCGCTGCGCACAGTGTTCCCCATAAAAGCCAGGGTGGGCGCAAAGGAGAAAAGGCATATCATCCTGCAGGTCTCCGAGGAGAGAGCCAGGGAGATCCGGGAACAGTGGAAAAAGAAGAACTGCCGGGCAAGGATCCGCCTGCTGGATCATCTGATAGAGCAGGAGCGTACAGATTATGGGGATACACTCCGCCTGCTGGGGATCAGCAAAGGCGTGGTGGATGCTCTGAAAGATGCAGGGCTGGTGCAGGTAGTATCGGAACAGTATCTGCGGGATCCTGTGGTCCTTTCCACAGACATAGGAGAGGAGACGGTCCTGAACAGCCAGCAGGAGCAGGCAGTGGAGGATATATGCCAAGAGTGGACAGAGGCGGGCCGCCCGTGTCTGCTCCACGGGGTCACAGGCAGCGGCAAGACCCAGGTATACATGGGATTGATCGACCGGGTGCTGCGGCAAGGAAAGCAGGCGATCGTCCTGATCCCGGAGATCTCGCTCACCTATCAGGTTGTGATGGGATTTTACAGCCGGTTTGGAGAGAAGGTGTCGGTCATCCATTCCCGGTTGTCCCAGGGGGAAAAATACGATCAGATGAAAAGGGCGAAAGCAGGGGAGATATCCATTATGGTGGGTCCCCGTTCCGCTCTTTTTACTCCCTTTTCCCGGCTGGGGCTGATCGTACTCGACGAAGAGCAGGAGCAGGCGTACAAAAGTGAGCAGGTCCCCCGTTACCACGCGCGGGAGGTGGCCATTTACCGGGGGCACCTGGAAAATGCCTATGTGGTGTTCGGTTCTGCGACCCCGTCGCTGGAAACATATTATCGATGCCAGCAGGGAGAATATAGAAAATGTGTGTTGGACAGCCGCTATCAGGAACGGCCCATGCCCCAGGTGTCCATTGTGGATATGCGGGAAGAGATCAAGAGGGGGAACCGTTCCATCCTGAGCCGGGAGCTGCAGGAGAAGATAGAGCAGAGGCTTGTGAAGAGAGAACAGGTGATGCTCTTCTTGAACCGTAGAGGATATGCAGGGTTCATCACCTGCCGTTCTTGTGGGTATGTGTTGAAATGTCCCCATTGTGATGTCTCTTTGGCAGACCACAACAATGGGATGAGTGTCTGTCATTATTGTGGATATACCCAGAGACAGCAAAAAACCTGTCCCCAATGCGGTTCCCCTTTTATCGGAGGCTTCCAGGCAGGCACGCAGCAGATCGAAGCGGTGGTCAAGGAGCGGTTCCCTTCCAGCAGGGTACTGCGGATGGATCACGACACAACACGTGGGAAAAAGGGGCATTGGGAGATCCTGCACGCATTCCAGGAGCAGGAAGCTGACATATTGGTCGGGACGCAGATGATCGTAAAAGGGCATGATATGCCCAATGTAACGCTGGTGGGAGCGCTGGCCGCAGATATGTCTTTGTTTGCGGGGGACTATGCCAGCGGTGAGCGGACGTTCCAGCTGCTGACTCAGGCGGTGGGCAGGGCCGGCAGAGGAGAGACAGCGGGGGAGGCAGTGATACAGACGTACCAGCCTGACCACTATAGCATCACCTGCGCGGCACAGCAGGATTATGAGAGTTTTTACAGAGAAGAGATCGCGTACAGGGATCTGATGGGTTACCCGCCAGTCTCTGGGATGATGGCGATCCTGGGTTTTGGACAGGATGAGCAGCAGTTGGAAAAAGCGATGGGATTTATCCATAGGTTCATCTGCCGGGCGGATGTTGTCCAGGGGTCCCAGGTGATCGGACCTACGGTCCCCCCTGTGGGCAAAGTGCAGGATATCCACCGTAGAGTGATCTATGTAAAAGATAAAGAGCGGGAGAGGCTGGGAAAGCTGAAGAGCCAGGTTGAGGCCTATGTGCAGATAAACACAGGGTTTCGGGGACTTCAGATACAATTTGATCTTCATATATAAAGGAGCAGGAGAAATGGCGATTAGAAAGATCCGTTTGGAAGGTGATTCGGTATTGGCAAAAAAATGCCGGCCTGTAGAAGTGATGACAGATAAGATCCATGAATTGATCGGGGATATGCTGGATACGATGTATGAACATAATGGTGTTGGATTAGCCGCGCCGCAAGTGGGTATATTAAAAAGGATCGTTGTTGTGGATGTGGGCGATGGGCCGATCGTTATGATCAATCCGCAGATCCTGGAGTCAGACGGCGAAGAGATCATGGATGAGGGATGTCTGAGCGTGCCGGGGATGGCTGGCCAGGTGGCCAGGCCGGGTTATGTAAAAGTCAGAGCTCTGGATGAGGATATGGAAGAGGTTGTATTGGAAGGGACAGAACTCCTGGCAAGGGCGTTTTGCCATGAGATCGATCATCTGGAAGGGATCATGTATACGTCTCTGGTAAAAGGCGGGCTGCACCCGGTGGAATATGAAGAGGGATGAGAGCTTGCAGGGAGGAGGTATAGAGGATGAAGCTTGTGTTTATGGGGACCCCTGATTTTGCAGTGGAGACTCTGCGCAGCATTGTAAGAGCAGGTCATGAAGTCTTAGGTGTGGTGACGCAGCCGGATAGACCGAAAGGAAGGGGAAAAGCCCTGCAGCCTACACCCGTCAAAGAGGCGGCGGAGGAGTTTGGCCTGCCCGTGTATCAGCCGGAAGATGTGAGATCTGCGGCATTCACAGAGAAGCTCAGACGATCAGAGCCGGAAGTGATCGTGGTGGTAGCATTTGGCCAGCTGTTATCCAAAGAGATCCTGGAGATCCCGCCCTATGGATGTTTGAATGTACATGCCTCCCTTTTGCCCAGTTACCGGGGGGCCGCACCGATCCAGTGGGCGGTGATACGGGGGGAAAAAGAGTCCGGGGTCACGATCATGCGTATGGACGAAGGATTGGATACGGGGGATGTGCTGGCAAAGAGAGTGGTCCCCCTTGAGGCCGGAGAGACAGGGGGGAGCTTGTTTGACTGCCTGAGTCTCTTGGGAGCTGGACTCTTAGTGGAGACTCTGGAGGCGATCGCCGGGGGAGAGGTCAGAGCAGTCCCGCAGCCGCGTGTGAGCCCGACGCCGTACGCGTCCATGATCAAAAAGGAGATGGGCCGTATAGACTGGACGCAGGAGGCAGATGTGATCGAACGACTGACCAGGGGATTATATCCCTGGCCGAGTGCGTTTACATGTCTGGAAGGAAAGAACCTGAAGA
The DNA here is from genome assembly GCA_947652925.1 of uncultured Lachnospiraceae bacterium. Lineage (GTDB taxonomy): Bacteria > Bacillota > Clostridia > Lachnospirales > Lachnospiraceae > MGBC164599. Next base: position 11,331 of record CANTEW010000043.1, on the reverse strand, counting down.
TATTTAAGGCCAGTGTATGTGATCAGAGAGCTGTCAAAGACGTGGAAGATGCAAGGCCTGGCCAGATCCTGGGGACAGATAAAAAGGGAATCTATGTCCAGTGTCACGAAAGTTGTCTGTGTATTGAAGAACTGCAGTTGGAGGGCAAGAAAAGGATGCCCGCCGCTGATTTTCTGCGGGGATATCAGATAGGGGCGGGGGTCCTTTTACATTGAGGGATACGTGGCCGGTGCCACAGGAATGGAGGTAAGGATGGGATATTTTGGACCTGTTTTTTATGGGATGGATCCGACGGTCTTGTTGTTAGTGGCAGGTATGGTGCTGTCACTGGTGGCTTCGGCCCGATTGAAGCGCATATTTTCTGTCTACAGCAGGATATCCAGCGCATCCCGTATGACAGGCGCGCAGACCGCGCAGAGGATCTTATCGATGGCAGGACTTTCAGATGTACAGGTATGCGCTGTATCCGGACATCTGACCGATCACTATGATCCCAGGAGCCGGACAGTCCGTTTGTCAGAATCTGTGTATGGGCAGACTTCCCTGGCTGCGGTGGGAGTGGCAGCCCATGAATGCGGCCATGCGGTACAGCACCAGGTCCGCTATGCCCCGCTCAGATGGAGGAGCGCCATCGTACCTATCGCGAATTTTGGCTCGGGGCTTTCCTGGCCTGTTTTTTTGGTGGGCCTGGTCACTTCTATACGTCCGTTTTTGTATCTGGGGATCACACTGTTTTTGGGTGCGGTTCTTTTTCAACTGGTGACATTGCCTGTAGAATTGAATGCGTCTGCCAGGGCGCTGCGCCTGCTGACAGATGGTGGGATCTTAGCGGAACAGGAGATACCCGGGGCACGGAAAGTGCTGAGGGCTGCCGCCCTGACATATGTGGCGGCGCTGGCATCATCTGTTTTGCAGCTGATCCGTTTGTTGATTTTAGCCGGAGGGAGAGATCGTGAATAAAGGGTATCAAGCGAGGGAGATCGTACTGGGATTATTATTGGAGATCAATGAAGAAGGGGTGTACTGCCATAAAGCCATTGGCGATGCATTGAAAAAATACCAGTTCTTGCCAAAACAGGAGAGGGCGTTTATAAGCAGGGTCTGTGAGGGGACTGTGGAGTATGCGATCCAGATCGATCATGTCATCAATTATTTTTCTAAGATCAAGACAGCGGATATGAAGCCTGTGATCCGTGAGATCTTGAGGAGCGCCGTCTACCAGCTCATGTATATGGACAGCGTCCCAGATGCAGCCGCCTGCAATGAAGCGGTGAAACTTGCGCAGAAAAAGGGCTTTTATAATCTAAAGCCCTTTGTAAATGGTGTCCTGCGCACCATAGCCCGACAGGTGGACCAGGTCCAGTACCCTTCTAAAGAAGATCCTGTTGCCTATCTGAGTGCGCGGTATTCTATGCCGGAGCATCTGGTGAGACGATGGATGGAGCTTTACGGGGCAGATATCACCCGGGAAATGCTCAGGAGTTTTTTGAGGGAGAGTCCTACGACCATCCGCTGTGTACAGAACCATAATTCTCAGGAAAAGATACTGGAGAGCCTGCGGGCGCAGCGTGTGAGAGTGGAGAGGGCGCCTTATCTTGATTATGCCTTTTATATCTCGGGTTATGATCATCTGATGATGCTGGATGCTTTTTGGAACGGGCAGATCCAAGTGCAGGATATAAGTTCCATGCTGGTGACGGAGATCGCCCATCCCACCAGGGGGGATCATGTGATCGATCTGTGCGCGGCGCCTGGCGGAAAGGCTTTGCATATGGCGGACCGGATGGGAGATTACGGCATGGTGGATGCCAGGGATGTGACGCCCCAGAAGGTGGAGATGATCCAGGAAAATATCGCCCGCACAGAAGCGATCAATATACAGGCACGCTGCCAGGATGCCACGATCTTCGATCCGGATTCTGTGTTGAAGGCGGATATCGTGCTGGCGGATGTGCCATGCTCCGGATATGGGGTGATCGGGAGAAAACCAGATATTAAATATAAGATGACGATGCAGAAACAGCAGGAACTGGTCCTCTTGCAGCGGAGGATCCTGTCGATGGCGGTGGATTACATAAAACCCGGGGGTGTGCTGATCTACAGTACATGTACGATCGCGAAAGAAGAGAACGAGGATAATTATAAGTGGCTGCTGGAGAATTTCCCGCTGGAGGCAGACAGCATAGATCCGTTCCTACCGAAGGAGCTGCGCAGCATGACCACCGCCAGAGGATATCTCCAATTGCTGCCGGGGGTACACCATACAGACGGTTTTTTCATGGCTAGATTTAAAAGGAAGGCAGTATGAGCGAAGTGGATATCAGGTCCCTTTATCCAGAGGAACTGACACAGATCATCAGGGAGATGGGGGGAAAAGATTTTCAGGGAAAGCAGCTGTTCAGATGGCTGCACCAAAAACAGGTCCTGGATCACCAGGAGATGACAGACCTCTCAAAAGATCTGCGCCGCCAGCTGAGCGGGGGATATCCGCTGTGGCCGCTATATCCGGTGGATACACAGGTCTCTGCGCTGGATGGGACAAGAAAATTCTTGTTCACGCTCGCAGATGGACAGATGGTGGAGAGTGTGTGGATGCGTTACCGCCATGGGGACTCCGTGTGTATCTCTTCCCAGGCAGGATGCCGGATGGGGTGTGCTTTTTGTGCCTCTACCATAGGCGGACTGGTACGGGGGCTCTCTGCGGGGGAGATGCTGGAACAGGTCTATGCTGTGGGGCGTGCCATGGGGAGACCTGTGTCCCATGTGGTAGTCATGGGGACGGGGGAACCGCTGGATAACTACAGCGAACTGGTGAGATTTATCCGGATCATCAGCCATGGACAAGGGATGCATATGAGCCAGCGCAATATCACAGTGTCCACATGCGGGATCGTGCCGCGGATCTATGAGCTGGCTGAGGAAAAACTCCAGATCACGCTGGCATTGTCCCTCCATGGGGCCACGGACAGCAAGAGACAGGCGTTGATGCCCATAGCGAAAAAATACAGTCTGGCGGAAGTCATGGGAGCCTGTGACTATTACTTTGAGAGTACAGGGAGACGGATCACATATGAGTACAGTCTGGTGGGCGGCGTGAACGATACAGATGAGGATGCTGCGCAGCTGGCAAGGCTTTTGCGCGGCAGGAACTGCCATCTGAACCTGATCCCTGTAAATCCTGTAAGGGGGCGCAGTTTCCGCCAGTCAGATAAGAAAGTTGTGGTCAAATTCAAAAATAAACTTGAAAAATACGGAATAAATGTTACTATTAGAAGGGAAATGGGCCGTGATATAGACGGTGCCTGTGGGCAACTGAGAAGGCGTCATATGGGAGACTGATGCAGCAAACGCCGAAAGTAGCCTCCGGTGGTAAAGGAATGGAAAGAGAGAAATGGCGATGAGAGTGTACTCGGGTACGGACATCGGGCAGCGAAGGCAGGTAAACCAGGATTATGTGTATGCCTCTGTAGAGGCTGTAGGGAATCTGCAGAATCTGTTTGTAGTGGCAGACGGGATGGGTGGACATAATGCAGGAGATTATGCCTCATCTTGTGCAGTCCATGTGTTGGTAGATACGATCAAAGAGGATGATAACCATAATCCTGTGAAAGTCATGCGCTACGGCATTGAGTCTGCGAACCTGAAGATCATGGAAGAGGCGGCGGAGTCTGAAGATAAAAAAGGCATGGGGACAACGATGGTGGCTGCTACGATCATCGGGGATCATGCATATGTGGCAAATGTGGGAGACAGCCGTTTATATGTGATCCATCACGGGATCAGGCAGATCACAAAAGACCACTCACTGGTCCAGGAAATGGTTCGGATGGGGGAGATACAGGAAGAAGAGGCCATAAATCACCCAGATAAAAATATCATCACCAGGGCGCTGGGTGTGACCAGATCCCTGGATGTGGATTTTTTTGACTTTGAGATCCAGCCGGACACTATGATACTCATGTGTTCTGATGGATTGAGCAATATGGTCACTGATGATGAGATCGCAGATCTGTTGGAAAGGCCGGGCAATCTGAAGGAAAAGGGAAAAGCCCTGATCCGTCTGGCCAATGCGAATGGTGGCAAAGATAATATTGCAGTTGTGCTGATAGAACCATTTACCAAAGAGGTGGAAGAATGATAAAAGATGGAATGATCGTGGGGGAACGATATGAGATCGTGAGCAAAGTCGGTACAGGCGGCATGGCCGATGTCTATAAGGCAAAAGATCACAAGCTGAACCGTTTTGTCGCGATGAAGGTCTTGAAGCAGGAATTTCGGGAGGATACGACTTTTATCAAGAAATTCAAGACGGAAGCCCAATCTGCAGCAGGCCTGACCCACCCCAATGTAGTAAATGTATTTGACGTAGGAGAGGACCAGGGGATCCATTATATCGTGATGGAGTTGGTAGAGGGGATCACCTTAAAAGAATACATCTCTAAAAAAGGAAAACTGAGTGTAAAAGAAGCTACGAGTATAGCGATCCAGGTATCCATGGGACTTGAGGCTGCCCATGACCACGGCGTCGTACACAGAGATGTGAAGCCGCAGAATATCATCATATCCACAGACGGGAAGGTGAAAGTGACTGACTTCGGCATAGCCCGGGCTGCTTCCTCCAATACCATCAGTTCAAATGTGATGGGGTCGGTACATTACAGTTCGCCGGAACAGGTGCGCGGGGGCTACAGCGATGAAAAGAGTGATATCTACTCTCTGGGCATCACCATGTATGAGATGGTCACAGGGGTCGTGCCCTTTGAAGGGGATACGACTGTGTCCATAGCGATCAAGCATCTGCAGGAAGAGATGGAGCCGCCCAGTGACTATACGCCGGATCTGCCCTTTAGCCTGGAACAGATCATCTTTAAATGTACACAGAAGAGCGTGGACAGACGATATCCGAACATGGAAGAAGTGATCGCCGACTTGAAACATTCTCTGATAGACCCGCAGGGAGATTTTGTGAAATTGTCGCCTTTGAATACGGATGGGAAGACAGTGGTGTTCCAGGGGGAAGATATCGATGCGATCAAGAAAAATAACGTGGTGCGGGAAGTCCCTCCGCTGGCAGCAGAGGAGGACCATTATGATTCGTCGGACGACTACGGAGACGATGGGTTCGTGGAGGATGACGATGAAGATATGGGCGGCGGGCTGAACCGCAGGCTCGAGAAAGCCATGACGATCGGCGGGTTCATCATCGGGGCGCTGATCATCGGCGTGTTGATCGTACTCATCGGCAATGCGGCGGGTTTATTTAGCTTCGGCCCCAGCAGTACCTCTGGGAAGAAAGATGTCGCAAAACAGACAGAGGTCCCAGAAGACGGGGAGATGGTGGAGACCCCGGATCTGGTGGGCAAGACGGAAGAGGAAGCTACGAAGATCGTGAAAGAACTGTATCTTGGACTGCAGTATACAGAAGAGGAGACTTCGGATACGTATGCAAAAGGCCTGATCTGTTCCCAGGAGATCGAACCAGGGACGAAAGTACAGAAATATACAACGATAAAATATAAACTCAGCAGCGGCAGTGCCATGCTGACTCTCCCTGATGTGGTGGGGGGTTCCCAGGAGGAAGCCGAGAGGACCCTGAAAGATATGGGATTCACGGTGAGCATCACAAAATCTTATAGCTATGACCACGAGATAGGCACAGTCATGAGCATGACGCCCGCAGCCGGTACACAGAGCACATCTGGCGAGATGGTCACATTGGAAGTGAGTATGGGGAATGAGTATGAAAATGCTATGGTGCCGGATGTGATCGGGATGGATGAGACAGCGGCGAAGGCGGCTCTGGCAGCTTTCAATGTGATCGTGGAATCTTCCACCAGTGAGACGACCCCGCAGGGACAGGTGATGTCCCAGAGCATCGCGGAAGGGGTCTACGCGGAAAAAGGTTCCAGCATCACTATCACAGTCAGCACAGGTTCGGGGTCGACGCCCACCGCGTCGCCGGAGGCCGGGGAGACCGGAGGTGCTGACACCACACAGGCGCCGGAGAGCGGGGATGCTTCCGGGACCTGGAAATGCACCCAGACTCTGGATACGCCTGCCACCTATACGGGCGGCATGGTCAAGATGGAACTGGTGCAGGAAGTAGACAATTCTCCGGTCGTTGACACGATCATGGAAGGAAAGACCATAGACTTCCCTTACCAGCTGGATATCACCGGAGAGGCAGGGATCAGCGAGGGGACGTTGTATCTGTATGAATTGATAGGCAGTGATTATATGGAATTGGGTCATTATCCGATCTCTTTCCAGAAGGTGGACTGATGCAGGGCAGGATCATTAAAGGGATCGCAGGATTCTATTATGTGCATATCCCGCAAAAAGGCATCTATGAATGCCGTGCAAAAGGGATCTTCCGCAAAGAGAACAAAAAACCATTGGTGGGGGACAGCGTCCGGATCAGTATCTTAGATGAGAAAGACCGGGAGGGCAGTATACGGGAGATCATGCCCCGCAGGAACCAGTTGATACGTCCGGCGGTGGCCAATGTGGATCAGGCTTTGCTGGTCTTCGCGCTGGATGATCCCAAGTTCGATCATATGTTGTTGAGCCGTTTTCTAGTCATGATGGCCAAAGCGCAGATCCCGGCCTGTCTCTGCTTTAATAAGGCAGATTTGGGAGGAAGGGAAGAGATGGATCGTGTGGCGGCCATCTACGCGGGCAGCGGCTGCCCGGTACTCTTCACCAGTACCCGGACCGGGGAAGGAGTCGGCGGGCTGGATGAGCTGCTGGAGGGGAAGACTACGGTGATGGCAGGCCCTTCCGGCGTTGGAAAATCTTCATTGACCAATCTGCTCCAGAAGGAGATACAGATGGAGACAGGTGAGGTGAGCAGGAAGTTGAAAAAAGGACGCCACACCACCCGCCACTCCCAACTCATCCCTGTAAGGCGGGACACATACCTGGTAGATACCCCGGGGTTCAGCAGCTTATATCTGGATGCCATAGAGAAAGAGGGATTGAGGTTTTATTTTCCAGAGTTTGAAAAGTATGAAGGTCAGTGCCGCTTCCAGGGGTGCGTCCATGTCTCGGAACCAGGCTGCATGGTACGGCAGGCTCTGGAGGAGGGGAAGATCGATATTTCCAGATATGAGGATTATCTGGAGCTGTTTAATGGATTAAAAAATAAAAGGAGATATTAAACGAATGGAATATCAGTTATGCCCATCTATCTTGTCGGCAGATTTCAACCGTCTGGGGGAACAGATCCAGGCGCTTGAAGGGCAGGGGCTAAAATGGCTGCATATCGATGTGATGGACGGGGATTTTGTGCCGAGTATTTCTTTTGGGATGCCGGTGATCAAGTCCATCCGCCAGGAGTCAGGCATGTTTTTTGATGTACATCTGATGGTCACGGAGCCGGAAAGGTATATCCAGGATTTTGTAGCCTGCGGTGCAGATTCTATCACTGTACATGCGGAAGCATGCGAGGATCTGGAGCGGACAGTGGAACGTATCCGGGACACAGGTGTGAGAGCCGGGATCGCATTGAAGCCGGCAACATCTGCCATGGAGGTGAGTTATCTCTTACATGATATCGACATGCTTTTGATCATGACGGTGCAGCCGGGCTTTGGAGGGCAAAGATATATTGAGGATTCCACAGAGAAGATCCGTCAGGCCCGCCAGATGATGAGAGAGGAGGGCGTGGATATCCCTATCCAGGTGGATGGGGGGATCAATGACCAGACGCTGCCGCTGGTACTGGAGGCAGGCGCGAGCCGGATCGTAGCGGGTTCTTATCTATTTGGAGGGGACTTGGCGGAGAATGTAAAGAAGGTCCGTAAGATCATGGGGCATTATGCAGAGAAGGTGTGAGAGATATGCGGATCGCATTGATCAGCGGGGGCAATATCCAAAGTGATCTTGCCCTTGCGTTTTTGAAAAAACAGAGATTTGATAAGATCATAGCAGTTGACAAAGGGCTGGGATTCTGTCACAGACATCAGATCATCCCACAGGGGATCGTAGGGGATTTTGATAGTGTATCAGATGGAGTGCTGCAGGGATATCTGGACAGGCCGGGTATTGTTGTGCGCAAGCTGAGTCCCCGGAAGGATGATTCAGATACACAGTCAGCTTTTCACCTGGCAGTTGAGATGGGAGCGACAGAGATCGGGATCTTGGGCGGCATCGGGAGCCGTTTGGACCATGTGCTGGCCAATCTGGAGCTTTTAGCTCATGGGATCTCCCTGGGTGTTGAGAGCTATCTGGTGGATGCACATAATCTCATATGGGCGACGGAAACGCCGGTCACTTTAAAACGGGATGAGCAATGGGGACGTTATGTGTCCATGTTCTCCCTGGGCGGGCCTGTGGAGGGGCTGACATTGAAAGGTTTTGCCTATCCGCTGGATCATTACTGTCTGACCAGTCGGGATTGTGGCCTGACTGTCAGCAATGAGATCCTGGAGGAGGAAGCCGAGATCTCATTTGAGAGCGGGTGTCTGCTGTTGGTGATGTCAAGAGATTAGTGTATCGACAAGTTGATCTCTGTGATAAAACGTGCCGGATATCTTGTCACTCTGCAAGGCGGAGGAATGAAAGGAGGAGAGCGAGAGATGAAGTTGGGGATCGTGGGGTTGCCCAATGTGGGTAAGAGTACCCTGTTCAATTCACTGACCCGGGCGGGGGCAGAGTCTGCCAATTATCCGTTCTGTACGATCGATCCGAATGTGGGGATCGTGGCGGTGCCGGACGAGAGGTTGAAACTGTTGGGGGACTTTTACCAGTCGAAGAAAGTGACGCCGGCGGTGATCGAGTTTGTAGATATTGCCGGACTGGTGAAAGGGGCTTCGAAAGGGGAAGGACTGGGGAATCAGTTTCTGGCCAATATACGCGAAGTGGATGCCATCGTCCATGTGGTGCGCTGTTTTGAAGATGATAATGTGGTGCATGTGGACGGATCCATCGATCCGCTGCGGGATATCGAGACGATCGATCTGGAGTTGATCTTCTCGGACCTTGAGATCCTGGAGCGCAGGATCGCCAAGACGACGAAATTGGCGCGCAATGACAAGAAGGCGGCGAAAGAGCTGGGATTTCTGGAAAAGATAAAAGGACATCTGGAGTCTGAGCAGCTGGCGATCACCCTCCCTCTGGAAGGAGAGGAAGAGGAAGGCTGGATGGATGGATATAACCTGCTCACGTATAAGCCAGTGATCTACGCTGCCAATGTGGCAGAGGAGGATCTGGAAAATGACGGGGCGGACAATGCCCATGTGGAGAGCATACGGGGATATGCCGGGAAGCAGGGCAGCGGTGTCTTTGTCATATGCGCGCAGATCGAGCAGGAGATCGCGGAACTGGATGACGAGGAGCGTAAGATGTTCCTGGAGGATCTGGGGTTAAGAGAGTCCGGCCTGGAGAAACTGATAAAAGCCAGTTATCGTCTGCTGGGTCTGCATAGTTTCCTCACAGCTGGGGAAGATGAGACTAGAGCCTGGACGGTGCGGCTGGGTACGAAGGCTCCCCAGGCGGCCGGGAAGATCCATACAGATTTTGAAAGGGGGTTCATCAAAGCGGAAGTGGTAAATTATCGCGACCTGCTGGAGTGCGGGTCATATGCGGGAGCCAGGGAAAAGGGCCTGGTCCGCATGGAAGGAAAAGAATATGTGGTGCAGGATGGCGATGTGATCCTGTTCCGGTTCAATGTTTAGGTGGTCACATGGATATGTCGATCGAATTCCCACATTTGGGGATCCATTTGGAACATGTAGGGAAGACTATACAGTTTTTGGGTATAGATATCGCGTATTATGGAATGATAATGGCAGTCGCCATGATAGCCGGGGTAGGGCTGGTCCTTGAGGAAGCCAATAGGACAGGGCAGGACGAAGATTTTTATCTGGATATGCTGATCGTGTCCATACTGATCGGGATCGTGGGGGCCAGAGCGTATTATGTGGTGTTTTCCTGGGACAGTTACAAGGATGACCTGTGGGAGATATTCAATACCCGCAATGGCGGACTGGCCATTTACGGCGGCATTTTGTTCGGGGTCTCAGCTGCCTGTATCTATACGATGAAAAAGAAAGTACGGCTGGGACAGATGGTGGATACCGCCTGTCTTGGACTGATCTTAGGTCAGATCATTGGCAGATGGGGGAATTTTTTCAATCGGGAAGCTTTCGGCGGCTATACAGACAATGTGCTGGCGATGCGGCTCCCGGTGGACGCAGTGCGCAGAGGTGAGATCACATCCCAGATGTGGGAGCATATGCAGACCATAAAGGGTGTGGACTATATCCAGGTACATCCCACTTTCTTATATGAGAGTATGTGGAATATCCTAGTGCTGGCATTTCTGCTATGGTACAGGCATAGGAAGAGATCCCAGGGAGAGGTCTTTCTTTTGTACTTGGCAGGGTATGGCATAGGGCGTGCGTGGATAGAAGGGCTGCGCACTGATCAGTTGAGGATGGCGGTCTTTGGGGTAGAGTTTCCTGTGTCCCAGCTGTTGTCCTTGATACTGGTGGTAGCAAGTGGAGGGCTTATCTTGGCATTACGTTGCAGGAGAAAAGGGGAAAAATACACAAGAGGAGTGAGGGGCGCACATGGAACAGAGCGTAGAGAAGAAATGGATCATGGAGATGGAGCTGAAGGGGCTGCGTCAGCTGATCGAGAAAAAGAGGAGCGAGATGGATTCTAAGATCAGGGGAAGGGCTGATCTGTTGGAACATCAGGAATTGAGCAGAGAGCTGGATCATTTGATCGGGGAATATCTTGGATCAAAGGTGGAGGGATGACCGTGTGGGTCATCCCCCCACCTTTTTCTTGTTTTATGTGGACAGAAGAAAAAAATCACCGGCCTTATCTGGGATAAAAAATCCTACTTGACCAATATATTGTACTTCCTGTGGATGGATCATACATTATATAGTCCTGTTCAACGAAATACGACAGGAACATACAGATTTTTCTCAGTTTTGATCCCGGCTGTACAAAATTTTTAGCACTTGTGTTTTTTGTGATTTTGGTATAGAATAGTCACATAAGTGGTAGAAAGTGGAGGAAGGTGGTGGAAAAGGGAGAGTGAGTGGCAGACTCCGACCACCTAAGGGAGCATTTGGGGAGAATAAATGACTTCCATTTTAGAAGGTGATCTTACATGTTCATGGGGGAGTACAACCATACAATTGATACGAAGGGGCGGCTGATCATCCCATCCAAGTTCCGCGAGCTACTTGGGGAAGAGTTCGTGTTGACCAAAGGATTGGACGGCTGTTTATCAATCTATCCCATGGATGAATGGAAAGCCTTTGAAGAAAAGCTAAAGGCGTTACCACTTACAAATAAAAGCGCCAGAGCCTT
>CANTEW010000042.1 GCA_947652925.1 uncultured Lachnospiraceae bacterium | reverse complement strand
AGGGGATCTTCTATATTGATAAAACGTCCTTTATAAAAGAATGATGGGAGAGCGGTGATGTGGTGACATTGATCACACGCCCCAGGCGTTTTGGAAAAACACTGAATCTGAGTATGATCGAGAAGTTCTTTTCCTGCGACCAGGAAGGGAAAGGGGCGATATTTGAAGGATTATCTGTGTGTCTTGTTGGATCTATCAAAGGTTTGTTCAACTCTACGTTTAAGACAAATCCATATCTGGAGCGTGCGGTCATGACTGGGATCACAAGAGTCAGTAAGGCGTCTATCTTTTCAGATCTGAATGATCTGGAAGTAGTCACCACAACTGATGCAAAATATGAAAGTGCATTTGGTTTTACAGAATACGAAGTGTTTGCGGCACTAGATGAGTTTGGATTGTCAGAAAAAAACAGGAAGTAAAAGATTGGTATGATGGTTTTACATTTGGTAAGATGAGCGATATCTATAATCCATGGTCGATCATTAATTATCTTAATAAACAGAAATTGGCTCCTTATTGGGCAAATACCAGCTCCAATAGTCTGGCAGGGAAACTGATCCGTGAGGGGAGCAAAGATGATAAGCAGGACTTTGAAAACCTTCTGGCGGGTGGTCATATCCATGTGGAGATCGACGAGCAGGTCATCTACAGTCAGTTGTCCCAGCGGAGTGATGCCATGTGGAATCTGCTTCTGGCAAGTGGATATCTGAAAGTAGTCCGGACAGAGTTTTCAGAGAAGACAGGGCGGCTTTATTATGACCTGGCTCTGACGAATAGGGAAGTCCGTGTGATGTTTGAGCGTATGATCCGTGACTGGTTTGCCAGAAATGGTGATTACAATGACTTTATCAAAGCTTTGCTGATCGATGACATTAAGGCGATGGATATCTATATGGATAGAGTGGCATCAGAGACGTTCAGTTACTTCGACACAGGCAGGGATCCGTCAAGGGCGGAGCCAGAGCGTTTCTATCATGGTTTTGTATTGGGGTTGATCGCAGAGTTGTCAGACAGGTATGTGATCACATCCAACCGTGAGAGCGGTTTTGGGAGATATGATGTGATGCTGGAGCCGAGGGAACAGGCGGAGGACGCGATGATCCTGGAGTTTAAGGTACAGGATACAGAGGATGAAAAAGAGCTTTCAGATACAGTGCGGGCAGAGTTGGGGCAGATAGAAGAGAAAGCATATGCGGCATCACTCATAGCCAAAGGGATCCCGGCGGAACGTATACGGAGATATGGATCTGCTTTTCGGGGAAAGCAGGTGCTGATCGGGACAGATATGTGAGGAAGGCAGACGGTGGCTCTGTCTGCCTTCTATCTGTCATCCTATACTACTATTGCTTGAATGATAGTCTTTTCTTTGAGCTGGATCTTTTCTCATATTGAACTGTCTGTTGTATATGGAATGTTTTATCCATATCAGCTGCTTTATAGATCGCGCTGTCCGATATTTCAAAAATCGTTACCCTCCAGCATATAGAAAGAGACCAGCAGGCGCAGCCTTTCCCTTGGGTCGTCCAGGTCGATCCCAGTGATCTTGGAGATCCTCTTCAGCCGATAGGAGAGGGTACTCCGGTGGATGAACAATTCGGAGGAAGTCTTGAGCAGGTTGCGTTCCAGGCGCAGGAAGATGAACAGAGTCTGGTATAGTTCTGTATTATTTTCTTTATCATAGTCCTGCAGTTTATAGAGAGCAGATACGCAGAGGAGCTGTATAGGTACATCTTTGATGGCGCAGTCGATCATATATTCCAGCATGTAGTCTTCAAAATAATAATACCAGTACATGCTGTCACTCATGCGTCCCAGATCCAGGGCGATGCGGGCCTGTTGATAAGCTTTTGGGAGGAGCAGGAAATTACTGATCTCCGAGCTGACGCCGATCTTCAGCAGTCCCTCCCTTAAGATGATAGCCAGTTCTTTTAGTATCTTTTGCGGTGTTGTCTTCCCGTAAGAAAGATTTACGATAGCGATGATACTGTTCTCATAGAGGAAAGCATGTCCGCAGGAGAGCTGGGCGTCGATCTGTCCCAGGGTCGCGGAAGAGGAGACCAGGCTGTAACCTTTTTGTTCTGTGATGATACGAAGACAAAGATAACGGTCATGGAGCTGCCAGTTGAGGAGTTGGAGATGATCGTGGATCTGATGCTTGTCCTGTATTTTTTCACAGAGGAGGTCAGAGAAGAACTGTTCCATCTCGTCTTCGATGCCCATCCAGAACAGAGTTTTTGTCTGGATGCACATTTCGATCAGTTTTCCCAGATATTCCATCGCGTAGAGATCACCTGGCCGGATGATGTCCTGGATCTCATCCACCAGGATGCGACCCTCATATTTTCCATGGCACCATAAGTTAACATATAAGATCCTGTAGCCCCTCTGGTCCGCAGAAAAGATGACAGGCTCTTTTTTTACCAGACCTTCCAGGTATTCTGTGTCCAGTTTAAAATCATTGATCGTGGACATGGGAGTCATCTTGCGCCCGGTGCGGGGGTCTGTTTCCCAGTGCAGCATCCGCTGGTCATGCTTGGGGCAGGAAAGGATAAAGAAATTTGAGTCGTGGATGAACATTGGATTGCGGAAGATCTCCATACTTGCCAGCAGGACTTCATCCAGAGGTTTTTCGCTGACCAAGGCTTTCTGCAGGTCCCAGTCCCATTTCTTATATTTTTCAAAAGTTTCCTGGACCAGGTCGAAGATCTCCACATAACTGCCTCCTTCCAGCACCTGGATGATCGGGCAGTCTTTGGGGAGTAAGGCCGTGTCGGTCCGTCCTATGATGATGAAAGGGATCCCAGAGTGATCCGCGAGAGTTTCATCTACATGGTCAGCCGAGAGGATGTATACATATTTTTTCTTTAGTACCTTGTTTTTTGAAAAGATCTTCACATCTTCCAGGATGCAAGGATCTTCTGTGGCGTAGTATCCTATCCGGTCAGATCTCTCTTCCAGTGCGTCAGCGATGATCTGCATGTTCAACTTGAAGCCTGGTTGAGATCCATCTGTTTTTGTGGATTGAGGTTTCATGCTGTTCCTCCATGGATGGTGATAACATAAGGACAGGGGTGTCTTTTGATATCCACACCCTGTCCTCATGCCTATCCGATCTCTTTAGATCTATATACCATAAGTTTCTTTATTGTACTTGTCGATCTCATCTGCGATAAATCTATCTGTCTGCGGATAGATAGTCCCTGACAGGCCGTAGGTCATACATGGGATGAAATGTCCGCCGGGGCCGTATGTCTCGCAGACCTTCCGCACGTTTGCACGGATCTCTTCTTCTGTGGCATCTGACCGGTCAATGGTGGCATCCACGCCGCCCATGAGAGTCATCCGACCGTCTAACTGTTTCTGGAGTTTTACGATGTCGTTTTCCGGTAAGACCCCTTGCCAGATGTCAATACCTAATTCCACCATATCTTCTACGATCGGTTCACAGAAAGAGTCAGCGTGGTGGATAACGATCACATCGTGTTCTTTCATGTATCCGTAGATCCTCTTATAATGGTCTTTGAAAAATCCTCTCCAGGTATCCGGCTGCATGAACAGGCTTGTCTTGGTCCCCCAGTCATCGTGGGATAAGATCACATCGGGATGGAGGTTGTCTACAAGGAGCTTTGCATAAGTAAAGCGATAATCAGCGATAGCCTGTAAAAGTTCTGCCATGCATTCCGGTTCCAGGAGCAGGTTTGCCAGGGTATCTTCAAATCCCATGAGGAAATGGGCCTGTTCAAATACACCTGTCCCCATGAAGCCCATGACCAGTTTCTCAGAGCGGTCTACAGCGGCTGCGGAGGCAAGGGCATCTTCCCATCCGTCGGTACAGTTGGCCACAAGGTCCGGTACTTTCACGTATTTCTGCCATTCAGTGATATCCGGGCAGACTTTCAATTCTTCTGTCACATGGGGCATCGGCCCTGGCGCGTCTTCCGGATAGAGGATCTGGGTCCCCCAGCGGTCGTAAGAGGTGGTGCCTTTTACACGGTTGCCTCTTGTGTAGACGCTTAAGGGATCGTTCATGATCGGAACGAATGGCTGGTACTGGTTCACGAGACGGTCAGGTTTACCGTCTTTTTTGATCGTCTCTAATAAGTTTTCTTTTGCTGTTAACATAATATATCTTCTCCTTTTTTGTTCTTTAATGATCTTGTGTTCTCTGGGCGATCTCTGCCTGGTACTGTTCTACTTTATCTTTGGTGATCTTAAAGCCCAGCAGCAGGAGTACAGCGGCGATGATCAATGCGCAGGCCGGGATGATCATAAATGCCATGCAGATACCTTTTTTCAGACCCTCGGTGGCCATAGCGGGGTCGATGGACGGGTCAAATGCAGCGACAGCGAGACAGGCAGAGATGATGATACCTCTGGTCATGACACCGACTTTTAACGGTACATTCTGCAGTCCGCTGATCCATCCGGTAGCATTTTTCCCGGTCTTCCACTCGGAATAGATGATCGTATCTGCATAGAGGGCCGGTGTACAGGCGTAAGCGATGCCATAGCCAAATTGGGCGATGGACATGAGAGCGATGACCATTGTCACGTTGGAATATGTGAGATCTCCGATGATCATCAGCACAGCCATGGCAAAGAATGTAAAGATCGTCGTGGTGCGTGTGGTGAGTTTCTTAGCCATATTTTTGGCCAGATAGGAACCGATCACGCACAAAATGTTGGAGATCAGGATGTATGTGGGCAGGAGTTTTGCGTCCTGCGCAACATAGGTGAAGTAATAGATAGCGACTCCAGAACAGACGAAATTGAACATCCATTTAGCCAGATCTGCGAACATCAGTGCCATCAGCGGAGGATTCTGGAGCAGCGCTTTGACCAGGTCGCCCCCGGAAGTCTTGCTGGTGTCTTTTTTGTCAGCGGAAGCAGAAGCGGATCCCACTTCTTCATAGCCGTCAAACATCTTAAAATGGGCAAAATACAGGACAGCCATGACGCAGCCCAGAACGAAGGCAGTCGCTCCGTATTGGCTCTTTTCTCCGATGATGCCGGCGAATACTGCCGCCAGCGGAGGTCCTACATAGGAGAAGATGACTTTTGAAAAGTTTGCCCAGGCAGCTCTCGTGGAGGCGAGCTGAGCCCGGTCGTCAGGCGTCTTGCCGGCTACGGCGATCATGGATACGTTGGCCACGTATGGGAAGTTCCATACAACATGGCTCAGTACTGCCGCAAGGATGATGATCGCGATGGATAGAGGTCCGTCTCCGATCTTCAGGAACTGGAAAGCGTACAGGAATGGTACCAGCCAGGGCAGTAAGATCAGCCATGAGCGGTAGCGTCCCCATTTTTTAGGCTTGATGCTGTTCAAGACCGCGCCGTACATCCAGGACAGACATGCGTCGATGGCGCTGGCGGTCGTGGTGATGAAAGAGACAGTCCCCAGGCCGAACTGGGCCAGGTTTGTCAGGAAAAAGCTGAAATAATAGCTCTCTACATTGCTCATCAGGGTAAATCCGCAGTCCCCCACACCGTAGAACATCTTCAGTGCCCTGCTCAAGCCCTTTGGCTCTTTTTTCTTGTTTGTATCACTCAAACGATATTTCCCCCCTTTTCATACGGATCGTACGATCTCTTAGGAATATGATCGATCTGAAAATGATTATAGATCAAAGGTTTTTGTGCGTAAATCCGCATAATGCCCTTATTTTGTGTTTTTGATCTCGACATTTTGTACAGGCCATCTGGCATACTTGCTAAAAAGGATGGTCAGAACTATTTTAGCACTTGTAAGTGAAAAAGAGTTTTTATATAATGCCTCTATAAATACTACAGGATAAAGATGAGGTGATGTAAATGTATGGATATCTATATGAGCCTGTCCCCGATGTGGATGCATATCTGCGGCGGCTCCATACAGAGCCGGCGAAAGCCCTGGATAAACAGTATCTGGATTCTCTGATCTATTCCCATCAGTGTGATATCGTCTTTGAGAATCTGGATATATGCTTATTCCACAAGCCCATATCCCTGGGGATCAGGGACATCTTCCAGAAAGTGGTCCTGGGCGGGAGGGGCGGTTATTGTTTTGAATTGAATGCTCTGTTCACGCGATTGCTGGAAGATCTGGGCTATACAGTGTATCCCTGTATGTGCAGGATCACTCGAGGCAAAGAATTTCTCCCGCCCATCCTGCACAGAGGGATCATTGCCCTGTTAGGAGATGAGCTGTATTTCTGTGATGTGGGTTATGGCGGACCTATGCCTCCGGGGGCGGTCTTGATCGAAGATGGGCACAGTGCGACGCTCCATGGCGAGGATTTCCACATAAGGAGGAAAGACAGTTATTGGTGGATACTCAGCCGCACGACTTCCCAGGGTGTGCGTGAAGATATCCTGGAATTTTATACGATGCCCCAGGAGGATGTGGATTTTCTCGCACTGAATGGATATTGTTCAAAGAGTCCGGCTTCGGTATTTACACAGAAGACTTTTATCAATGTCCGTACGGCCTCCGGGAGTAAGAGTATCTTGAGGGATACGTTTACATGTGTGGAACATGGGGAAACTGTGCAGAGAGTGATCGGGGATGAGGAGGAGTTTTATCAGATCTTAAGGTGCCATTTTGGGATATCTATTGCCGGGATGCGATAAGGGAAGGGGGAGCCTAAGCTCCCCCCTTATTGATATGGATATTTAATCTTTGAGATGGAATCTATTTACCAGATCATGCAGGTTCTGGGATTGCTTGGATAATTCTGTACTTGTAGATGCACTTTGCTGCGCGCCGGTGATGTTGGAGTGGACCACACCTTCGATCATCGTCACACTGTTTACGATCTCCTGCAGGATCATCTTCTGGTTCTGGGATGCGCGGCTGATCTTTTCCACGGATCCGGCGATCTCTTTTGCGCCTGATACCACGGCGCTCAGTGATTCAACAGTATCGTCTGCGATCGCGACACCGTTCTGTACTGCGGTGAGAGAGCGTTCGATCAGCTCAGTGGTCTGGCTGACAGATTTTGTACTCTTTGCCGCCAGTTCCCGGATCTCACGGGCGACGACCGCGAAGCCCTGTCCGGCTTTCCCGGCTCTGGAAGCCTCCACGGAGGCGTTCAGGGACAACAGATTAGTCTGGTCTGCGATATCTTCGATCGTCTTGACGACTTTTTCGATCCCTGCGGATGATTCCTGGATCTCGGACATAGCGCGGATCAGTTTATCCATATCTTCATTGCTCTTCTCGATCCGTTCACTCACCTCCGTGGCGTTCTGGCTCATCTTCTGTGCATCCTCTGCGTTGGCAGAGACGTCTGTTGACAGATTGTCAATAGACGTGGCGAGTTCGTCGATCGCTGTGGCCTGTTCTGTGGCTCCGGAGGAGAGTGTCTGCGCTCCGGAAGATACATTTACGGAACCAGAGGCCACTTCATCGGCGGAGCATTTGATCTGTTTGAGCGTGCCGTTCAAGGAAGCGGCGATCCTTTCGATGGATGTCTGGATCGGTATAAAGTCGCCGATGTATTTCTGTGCGATTTCGATGTCCATATTGTTTTCGGCCATCTGGGACAGCTGCCGGGAGATATCATCTACATAATTATGCAGGGTAACGCTTGTATTGTTGATAGCCTTTGCCAAGCGTCCCAATTCATCGTTCGTATCCACGTCCACGTTGATCTGCAGATTCCCTGACTCCAGTTGGGAGGCGCCCTGCATGATCTCTGTGATCGGTGCAAGGGAGTTCTTTATGATAAAGTATATGACTGTCAGCAGCAGGATGCCGAACAGGATCACGACGACCATCAGGTTCACTGTGTTCATCATCAGATTGCCGTAAAACTCGTTCTGGTCGATCGCCAGGTAGAGTGTCCAGTAATTGCTGCTGGTGAGTTTTAACGGGACGGTGACGGAGATCCCCTTTTTCATTGTGGCATAGTTGGTGATGTGGTTGTCGATCACAGAGAGGTTGTTGGCATATTCCCCTTCTTCTTGGATATCCTTCAGTCCCTGGGTGTCGGAGATCATGGTGTCGTAGCCCACATCGGAAGCCGCCTTTCCCACAACGGAGGGATCGTTGGTATCCAGGAGGATCGTGTTATCCTCGGCAAGGGCGACCATGTGTGTGGATGAATACCCTGTGCTGGCGTACTGCTGCGACTGCATATCATCCAGAGCCACGTCACAGCCTGCTACGCCCAGGAAATCCCCGTTAGCATCGTATACAGGAGCGATGATACTGATCATCATGATCTCATTGCCCCGCAGCTCATATATGTAGGGTTCCATCACATAGACCTTCCCGGAACTCTTGATCTGTGTATAATATTCTTTTTCAAAATTGTCGAAAGCGTCTTCATGTTTCTCAAAAGTCACTTCTTTTCCGCTCTCATCGTAATAGGCGATCGCCTCGTATGCGATGTCTCTTTTATGTACACTATATGGCTGGCCGTTAGCGTCAGCGATGGTATTCTGCTCGAAATAGGCGAATACTGTCGTGAAACGATCATTTCCTGCCAACATGCCTGCCAGAGCGTTGTCAATGGCATCCCGTTGTTCGCTTGGGGGTAGGGCGGAGATGTTCTTCAGTGAATTGGCAAACCCCAGAGCCTGTCCGTATGAAGCTTCGATGCTGTTTTTGATCAGAAAAGCATTTTCATACGCGACCGATATCAGTTTATCGTTGGTGACCTCCCGCAATGAGAACATAGAGATGATGCCGGCGATGTTCACGATCAGGAAAAATATGACAGCTACGATGAGGATCAGCTTCACGATGATCTTTTTGCTGAGACTGTCAAAAGATTCGAGTCTGTTTTTTTTCTTTTTCTTGCGCATAATGTGAGCCTCCATGATAGATAAATATGGTCTTAATACAAATGTAACTATTATACAATATGAAAAAGAGAATGTAAAGTTTTCATCCAAAATTAAATTTGTTTGCCAAATAAGGATTTTATGGTATGATATGTATCATGGCTAAAATATGATCAAAATATGATCGCGGACAGGTGGGATATATTATGGAAGGGAAGATCATTGGATGCATAGACAGGCATCGGAGAAGGCTCATAGATCTTGCGGAGGATATCTACCGTCATCCGGAGGGCGGGTTTTATGAATGGCGCACGGCTTCTAAGGTAAAAGAGTTCCTGGAAAAGCTGGGGATCCAGGTCCGGTCGGGGCTGGGGCGCACCGGGGTGTGCGGTACATTTTCCGGGGGCCGGGCGGATGCGGACGCGCCCCATGTGACGGTCATCGGGGAGTTGGATGGGATCTTATGTCCCCGGCATCCCATGGCGGATCCCAAGACAGGGATCTCCCATGCCTGCGGCCATCATCTCCAGCTTGCAGTGATGCTGGGGGCGGCCCTGGCGCTCACAGATCCAGAGATACGGGAAACCTTATGCGGGACCGTCTCTTTTCTCGCTGTGCCCGCAGAAGAGTATGTGGATGCCAGAAAGCGCCGGCGTCTGGAAGCGGAAGGCGTTGGCTTTGCCGGGACGGGGAAGAGCGAATTGATCCGTCTGGGGGTGTTTGACGACACGGATATCGCCCTGACCACGCATGTGCATATGGTCCCTGTGGAAGAAGATCTTTATCTGGGGAACCCCGCCTGCAATGGGTTCTCCTCGGAGCTGATCACAGTGGAGGGCCGGGCGGCCCATGCGGCCGTCGCACCCTGGGAGGGGGTAAATGCCCTGAGCATAGCCAACAGTGCCTACCAGATGATGGGGCTGATGCGGGAGACCTTTAGGGAGGAAGATCATGTGCGGCTGCACACATTGATCCGGGAGGGCGGGGAAGCCTTGAATTGCGTGCCGGACCATGTGGTGGTGGAGAGCAAAGTGCGGGCTGTCAGCCTGGATGCCATACAGGATATCCGGGGGAAAGTGACCCGGGCTTTCGAAGGAGCCGCATATGCTTTCGGCGGAAAGATCCACAGGGAGAGGCTGCAGGGCTATCTCCCTGTGCGCTGCCGTCTGGCAGATCCGGCTCTCAAGAAAGCTGCGCAGCACCTGAAGGGTTATACATACCGGGAGGTGTCGGTGGGCGATCATAACAACGCATGTACGGATGTGGGGGATCTGACCCATCTCATGCCTGTGATCAATTTCACACATGCAGGTTTCAGCGGGGGGCTGCACGGAGAAGATTTTGCGGTCACGGATCAGGATAAAGCCCTGATCGCGCCGGCGAAACTGATGGCCCTGACGGTGTATGAGCTTCTGAAAGAGCATGCGGTAGAGGCGCGGAATGTGATGGAGGATTTTAAGCCGGTCTTTACAAAAGAAGGATACGTGGAGTATGTAAGGTCAACAATAGAGAAATAGAAAGAGAGGCAGTGTGCCTATGGTTACCATAGCTATCAATCACGGGACCGTGGTGGACACGCGTGAGAAGAAATGCAGGAAACTGCACGTGGGGCTGGAAGGCTCCAGGGTCGCTGTACTGTCAGAGACACCTTTACAGGGGGAGAGAGTCATTGACGCTTCCGGGTGTTATGTCTCCCCTGGGTTTATCGATGTGCATGGGCATATCGACGGGGAACTTTATCCGGCCGAGCTGTCTGCCTGTCAGGGCGTCACCACGACGGTGGGCGGCAACTGCGGGTACAGTCCTGCTGATCTGGAGCTTTTTTTCAGGACACAGGAAGAACAGGGATTTCCCATCCATCAGGCGATGCTGGTGGGGCACGGGACACCTCTCAGGGAGGCAGTGGGAGCTACAGACCGTTATAAGAAGGCGGACGCCCGGCAGATCGCACGGATGGTGTCTATGGCGGAGGAGGCGATGGAGCAGGGTGCCTGCGGGGTATCCTTCGGGCTTGACTATGTGCCGGGGTGCGCGATAGAAGAGGTGGAGGCGCTTGCAGATGCCGCGGCCAGATACGGCCGGATCTGTCCTGTGCATACCAGGCTCTTGACGGAAGGGGATCTGTATTCTCTGTTCGAGGTCATAAAGGTCGCGGAACAGACGGGGGTCCATATGCTGATCTCTCATTTTGTGTACCAGTACTGCGAAGGGTTGGTGGAACAGGCTCTGCATATGGTGGACCGCGCCAGAGGGAAGGGGTTGTCCATCCATATCGACAGCGGTATGTATACGAATTGGTCCACGTATTTTGACACTGCCACTTTTGATCATGAGAATATCTGCATCAACCATTGGAGATGGGAGCAGATGGTGGTGGCTACAGGGCAGTATAAGGGAAGAGTGATGGATGAAGAGCTTTTCTTTTATATGAAAAAACACTGCCCCCATGAAGCCCTGATCTTCTTTGAAGGGAAGGAGGAGGAGGTCTACCAGTGCCTGGTCAAAGACTACGCAGTGCCGTCCAGCGATACAGGCAGCTATGGAAGAGGGGAGGGGCATCCCCAGATCGCCGGCACATTTCCCAGATATCTGCGGAAGATGGTGCGGGAAGAGAAGCTCCTCTCTGTGGAGGAAGCAGTGTATAAGGCCACGTTCTTACCGGCCAGGCTTTTTGGGCTTGACAGGAAAGGCTGTCTTGAACCGGGGATGGATGCGGATCTTGTGGTCTTTTCTATGGAAGAGGTCTGCGATCGGTCAGATTATCCCCATCTGGGCATGCCGGATGCAAAGCCTGTAGGCATCCCCTATGTGATCGTGGACGGGGTATGTGTGGTGGAGGACGGGCAGTACCAGGATACCAGGACAGGGAAAGTCATACGGGAGAGGGGAGATAGATGGCAGAGATCATTTTAGAACTGATCGGTGTAAAGAAGCATTTTAAAGATGTGGAAGTGCTGGAGGGCATCGACCTGCAGGTGGAAAAGGGCGAATTTATCACCCTTCTGGGGGCTTCCGGATGTGGGAAGACCACGACGCTGCGGATCATAGCCGGGTTGGAGACTCCCGATGAGGGGCGTGTGATGCTGGCCGGGACAGATGTGACGGATCTGGCGCCCAACCAGAGGGATGTGAACACAGTATTCCAGAATTACGCCCTGTTCCCCCATATGAATGTGACTGATAACATCGGGTATGGGCTGAAGTTGAAAAAGACTCCGAAACAGGAGATACGGGAGAGGGTCAGAGAGATGCTCTCGCTGGTCCAGCTGGAAGGATTTGAAAAGAGAAAGCCCTCACAGCTGAGCGGCGGCCAGCGCCAGCGGGTGGCCATCGCCAGGGCACTGGTCAACAATCCCCGGGTCCTCCTCCTTGATGAACCTCTGGGGGCCTTGGATCTGCAGCTTAGGAGAGCCATGCAGTCAGAACTCAAGCGACTGCAGAAGAGATTGGGGATCACGTTCATCTATATCACCCACGACCAGGAAGAGGCTATCAATATGTCAGACCGGATCGTGGTGATGAACCAGGGTGTATGTGAACAGATCGGGACGCCGGATGAGGTCTATTACCGTCCGCGCACAAGCTATGTGGCTACTTTTGTGGGAAATTCCAATATCATCACCGGGCGCGTGGAGCATCTGTCCGGGGAGCAGGCAGTCGTCCGTGTATGCGGCGGCAAAGCGCTTGTGGATCTGGATGGGGCGCGTATAGAGGCCGGGGATCCGGTGACCCTGGCAGTGCGCAGTGAGGATATTGAGCTGGATGAGGGCTGTGGCTGCGGGCTTAAAGGGACGGTCGCGGAGAAGTCCTTTGCAGCAGGTATGCTCCGGATGGTGATCCTATTACCGGATGGGGGGCGCCTGGTGGCCAGTCAATACGGTATGGATGCGTCTGTGGATGTGGGGCAGGAGGTCTGTTTCCGATGGAACAGCGACCGGAGTGCACTGGTGGATCTGGAGGGCAGGAGATGAGAAAGAAGAAAGATCTGTGGTCGTTCACTGTGGTGCCGCTCTATGTCTTTACCATCGTCTTTGTGGTGGGACCGCTGCTCTATATGATCGCTCTGAGTTTTGCCACGAACAGAGAGGGCTATGGAGTGGACTGGATCTTCACACTGGAAAATTATAAGAGGATCTTAGACCCGGTATATCTGGATACATTCCTCCAGTCGCTGAAGCTGGCGTTCACCAGTACTTTATCGATCATGCTGCTGGGATATCCCTTTGGATATTTTATGGCCAAGCTGAGCAGCAGATGGAAGAGCCGTGTGATGATGTTCCTGATGCTGCCCTTTTGGATCAACAGTCTGATCCGTTTGTATGGGTGGATCGTTATCCTGCAGACGAAAGGGGTATTGAATGGATCCTTGATGCGGCTGGGGATCATCGATGAGCCGCTGAAGATGCTGTACAGCTATCCGTCGGTGCTGCTGGGCATGATCTATACGCTGCTCCCCTTTATGATCTTGTCCGTGTATTCCAGTGCGGAGAAACTGGACTGGTCTTTAGTGGAGGCGGCCAGGGATCTGGGGGCGGATGCGGTGCAGGCTTTCTGTTCAGTCACTTTGAAGATGACCCTGCCGGGGCTTTTATCGGGGATGATCCTCACATTCATCCCCTCCATGGGTCTGTTTTTTATCGCGGATATCCTGGGGGGAAATAAGATCGTGCTGGTGGGGAGCCTGATCCAGGATCAGATGACCCGGGGGAGTGACTGGCCGTTTGCGGCGGCATTGGCAGTGGTGCTCACTCTTTTGACCACCCTGATCATCTATCTGTACCGCCGGATCACACACACGAGTGAATTGGAGGGACTATATTGAAAAGGAACAGGACAAAACTCCCTGGGATCTATCTGGGGCTGGTGTTGGCATTTATTTATCTGCCCATTGTTTTTGTGGTGGTCTTTTCATTTAATGGATCAAGGTCCACAGCTGTGTGGAAAGGATTTTCCCTGGAATGGTACCAGGCTCTCTTTCAGGACACTTCCATCTGGGAAGCTTTGGGGAACAGCTTGCTCCTGGGTGTGATCAGCTGTCTGGCGGCGGCGGTGATCGGTACATTGGGAGCGGTAGGTCTTATGAAAGTGGAGTTCCGTTCGAAAGGGGTCACGGAGTATATCTCCACGCTGCCGATCATGATCCCGGAGATCATCCTGGGTATGGTGTTCATGGCTTTTTTTTCTGTATTGAGCCTGCCTTTTGGGATGGTGACGCTGGTCATCGCACATACGGCTTTCTGTATCCCGTATATATTGATGATGGTGAAAGCCAGGATGGCGGGCATGGATCCGGCCCTGGAGGAAGCGGCTATGGATTTGGGGGCTACGCCTGTGCGCACGTTCTTTGACGTGACCCTGCCCCTGGTGATGCCGGCGGTCATGTCGGGAGCTATGCTGGCCTTTGCCATGTCCCTGGATGATGTGGTGATCAGCATCTTTGTCAACGGCCCCAGGCTGAATACGCTCCCGGTCAAAGTGTATACCCAGATGAAATTTGGCGTGACACCTGAGATCAATGCATTGTGTACAGTGATGCTGGCAGTCACATTGGTCATATGGGGACTAAAAAAACTTATGGATAAAGGAGGCAATATGCGATGAGAATGAGAGATCTGAAGAAGTGGGTGGCAGGTTCCCTGACAGCGGCTCTTTTGTCTGTCTGCTTTCTGTCCGGATGCGGCAGTGATGGAGCGGGGAAAAGTGATACGGATAGTGCGGGCGGTGAGAGTCCGAAAGAGATGGTGCTCTTTACATGGAACGAGATGTTCCCCCAGGAAGTCCTGGATTCTTTTGAGGATGAGACGGGGATCAAAGTGATCTACTCTAATTTTGACACGGACGAGACGATGCTGGAGAAACTTGCCCAGGCAGAAGGCGGCGACTACGACCTGGTCATCGCAGATGATTATATCATTGAGTCGGTGGTGGATGAGGGGCTTGCCCAGAAACTGGACCAGTCCAAGATAGAGAACTTTGAGAATATCAATCCCTTGTATCAGGGGCAATTTTACGATGAAAACGACGAATATACAGTGCCCTATGGGGCAGGGATCCCGCTGATCGTATACGATCCGGAAGCTGTGGACTTTGAGATCGAGAGTTATAAAGACCTTTGGGATGAAAGGCTGGAAGACAGCCTGGCACTGACGGCGAATTACCGTGTGATCAACGGGATCACCCTCCTCTCCATGGGTAAGTCTATGAATGAGCAGGACGTGTCTGTCATTGAAGAAGCCGGGGAGAGGCTAAAAGCCCTTGCACCCAATGTGCGTATGATCCAGGATGATAATACCCAAAACGCACTCCTCAACGGGGAGGCCAGCGTGGCGTTTTTGTATACTTCCCAGGTGAATAAAGTCTTGGCGGAGGACCCGGATCTTAAGATCGTCTATCCTGAGGAAGGCCTGGGGTTCGGCATCATGGCCGGGTTCGTCCCGTCGAACGCTCCCAACAGCGAGGCGGCCCATCAGTTCCTGGACTATATCCTGCAGCCTGAGGTGGGGGCAAGATGTTTTGATTTCATAGGATATTATTCGACCAACCAGGCGGCGGATGAGTTCCTGGAAAATAAAGATCTGGCGGTCCCCGATTCAGTGACAGAAGGCGAGATCATACAGAATGTGAGCGAAGAGGCAGATGCGGCCTATAATAAGAACTGGACAGAGTTCAGGGCTGCGTGCGACTAGGGTTTCATAGAGAGGAAAAAGATGGAGATTTACGAGGGCCTGGCTATTTCCCAGGGGATAGCGATCGGGAAGATCCGGTATCATCAGATGCCGGAGCAGCTCGGCTATCCCCACGCCATATCCAATGTAAAACAGGAACTAGCCAGATATCAAAATGCAAAAGAACAGGCAGTGGAGCAGCTGAACGATCTGTATGAAAAAGCTGCGGCGGGAGGCGATGGACAGGCGGTATCCTATAAAAGGCAGATAGGGCTTCTGGAAGGTACCAGTTTTTCCAGGGCGGTGGAGAGCATGGTCAGTACAGAGAAAGTGAATGTTTCATATGCGCTTGTCACCACCCGGGATGGATTGGCAGACACTTTTTCTGCACTGGAAGATACGGTGGTCACAGATCAGATCGATGATGTGCGCCAGGTCACCGAACGGCTCACCTATATCCTGGATGGGCTTTCCCGGGAGAGGTATATCCTGGAGGATCCAGTCATCATAGCGGCTGAAAAGATGTCTCCCAGCGAAGTGATGGAGCTGGATAAGAGTAAGATCCTTGGCTTTCTCACCCAGAGCGGTTCTGCCCTGTCCCATACGTCGA
This sequence comes from uncultured Lachnospiraceae bacterium, assembly GCA_947652925.1. GTDB lineage: Bacteria > Bacillota > Clostridia > Lachnospirales > Lachnospiraceae > MGBC164599. Next base: position 7,953 of record CANTEW010000042.1, on the reverse strand, counting down.
TCCTGGTGAAAGCCATGGATGTGCCTTCCCTGATCCATGTACCTGTCCAGGCACAGTGGGAGGGCAGGTTGTGTATCATAGATGGGTACGCAGGCAAAATGTATATAGATCCCGATGCCGCTCTTCTCATGGATTATAAAAAGTGGCAGCAGGACGAACAAAAAGAACAGGAGTATCTGCGTTCTTTGAAGGATGAAGAAGACGTGACCCTGGACGGGCATCAGGTCTGTCTGTACGCCAATATCAGCGATCTGGAAGACTTAGACAGCGCATTGGAGAACGGGGCCGGGGGGATCGGACTTTTGCGCAGTGAGTTCCAGTACCTGGGCCGGGAGAATTATCCCAGTGAGAGGGAACTTTTCCAGACGTATAAAAAAGTGGCGCAGACAATGGGGGAAAAGCGGGTGATCATCCGGACGCTGGATATCGGATCGGAAAAAAAAGAAGATTACATGCGCCTTGCCGAGGAGAGCAACCCGGCCATGGGCAACCGTGGCATCCGGTTCTGCTTGGAGAGGAAAGAGATGTTCAAGGAGCAGCTCCGCGCGATCTATCACGCCAGTGCGTACGGGAACTTAGCGGTCATGTATCCCATGATCACGTCTGTGGATGAAGTCCGTGAGATCCAGGAGATGGTCAGAGAGGTAAAGAAAGACCTGCGCGCCCGGAAGATCCCTTATCAGGATATCCAGCAGGGGATCGTGGTGGAGACCCCCGCTGCAGTGATGATGGCCAGGGAACTGGCCCGTGAAGTGGATTTCCTCAGTGTGGGGACGAATGACCTTACACAGTATACGCTAGCCATGGACCGGCAGAACCCCCATCTGAAAGACAGATACAGACAACACCATCCGGCAATCTTGAAGATGATCTATAAAGTGATACAGGAGAGCCACCAGGAAGGCCGCTGGGCGGGCATCTGCGGGGAACTGGCGGCTGATACGGTGCTGACAGGGGAATTTCTGCGCATGGGTGTGGATATGCTGTCTGTAGTCCCGTCCTGTATCCTGCCAGTGAGAAAAGAGATCCGGGAGACTGTCATCCATGATCAAGATAAATCAAGATAGCGCATGTCTCAAGGCTCTGATAAAGGCTGGTGTGGTGCCGCAGCAGCCTCCCAGAAGAGTGGCGCCCTGAGAAGCAAGGATCTTCATATGTCTGGCAAAGGCCTCCGGCTCCATCTTGTAAACGGCCTGGCCGTCTGCGGAGATGACAGGCATCCCTGCATTTGGTTTGGCCAGGACTGGGACAGAGACAGCCTGCCGGATGTTGTGTATGATCGCTTCCAGCTGTTCAGGGCCGGCGGAACAGTTGACTCCCACGGCGTCTGCACCCGCGGTCTCCAGCTGGGAGGCGGCCTCTATGATGTTGCCCCCGGTAAATATGTTCCCGTCCGCTTCTACGGTCATGGAACACATGACGGGGAGGTCACAGACATCGCGGGCGGCATCCAGAGCGGCGCAGGTCTCTCCGATGTGGATCATAGTCTCTACCACGATCAGGTCTGCGCCTCCTTCTTCCAGAAGAGAGATCTGTTCTCTGTAGGTATCGAAAACCGTCTCGTAAGTGAGGTCGCCCAGCGGTTCCATGAACTGTCCGGTGGTGGTCACATCCCCGGCTACGAGTGCCTGGCCGCGGGCCGACTCTTTTGCGTATCCCATCAATGCCAGGTTCAGTTCCCGGATCCGGTCTTCCAGGCCGTGCCGTGTGAGATTGATCCGGTTGCCGCCGAAAGTGGGGGCATAGATGATCTGGCTCCCGGCCTCCACATAATCTGTCTGCAGTCGCTGTATGACATCCGGGTGTTCCAGTACCCACAGCTCCGGACATACCCCCCGGGGCATGCCGGCCGCCATCAGATTGGATCCGGTGGCGCCGTCCAGCAGGACGTTCTCAGTACACAGTTTCTTAAATCCTTCTCTGGTCATTTTTATTTATCCTTTCTGTTGTGTCCATTTTACATCTATTATAGCATAAAGCCAAAAGAATGAAGAAAAATATTTACCTAAGGGTTAAGTAGTGATAGAATATATCTATTGTTGACTATCAGCGTGTGGAGGAGCAGATACATTGTTTGGATATGTGACTATAGATAAACCAGAGATGAAGATCCGGGATTATTATCAGTACAAAGGATATTACTGCGGACTCTGCCATGAGTTAAAAGATGCGTATGGCTTCCGGGGGCAGATGACACTTACCTATGATATGACATTTGTGGTCATCCTGCTCACGTCTTTATATGAAGAGGGGACTCCATTAAAGACTCGCCGCTGTGCAGTGCATCCGGTGAAAAAGATCCCGATCCTGCAAAACGCCATGACCAGATATGGGGCGGATATGAATGTGCTGCTCACATATTATCATTTTATGGATGACTGGCAGGATGAAAAAAGCCTGCTGGGGCTGTCGGGACTCCACCTGCTCCACAAAAAAGCCCAGAAGATCGGGGAGAGATATCCCAGGCAGGCGGCGGCTTTTCTGCGTCAGTTGAAGATCCTGCGGGCATTGGAGGAGCGGCAGAGCCAGGATGTGGATGCAGTTTCCGGGGCTTTTGGGCGGCTGATGGAGGAGCTTTTTGTCTTCCGGCAGGATCGTTGGGAAGATAAGCTGCGGGAGATGGGTTTTTATCTTGGGAAATTTATCTATATCATGGATGCGTTTGAGGATCTGCCGGAAGATAGGAAGAAAGGGCTCTATAATCCCCTAAAAAAACTCTGGAGCCAGTATGCGGCACATCCGGAAAAGTCTGAAAAGTTTTTTGGAGCCTGCGGACAGATGCTGGAGATGATGATCGCCAAAGCCAGCAGTGCTTTTGAACAGCTCCCCTGCCTGCAGGAAGCGGATATACTACGCAATATCTTATATTCCGGGGTTTGGGTAAAGTACCGGAAGATCATTAAGGATGAAGATACAAAAGGAGGTTTTTATGATCATGGATCCATATGAGGTGTTGGGTGTCTCGCCGAGAGCATCCAATGATGAAGTTAAAAGAGCATACCGGGATCTGAGCCGGAAATACCATCCGGACTCTTATGCAGATAACCCGCTGGCCGGACTTGCGGAGGAAAAGTTCAAAGAAGTGCAGGACGCCTATGACCAGATCATGCGGGAGCGGGAAGGCGGTCACCAGGGAAATGCCCAGGGATACAGCTATGGCTATCAGACGGCAGGTTCCAGCCAGCAGGAGGTAGAACTGCAAGCGGCTATCAATTTTGTGAACAACCGCCGCTATCGGGAGGCACTCCGTGTACTGTCCAAACTGCCGTCCAGGACAGCGAAATGGTATTACTGCAGCGCGGCAGCTCATTATGGTCTGGGGGAAAATGTGCAGGCGCTCAACGACGCCCAGACAGCTGTCAATATGGAGCCTGGCAATATGGAGTATCAGAGCCTTCTGGAGCGGCTCCAGTGGAACAGCCAGCGGTATCAGACCAGGACGTTTGGCGGTATGACCGGAGGGCGGGGGAGCGGCCTGCCGACCACTGGAAATTGCTGCTGTGACCTTTGGATCGCGGATTCTTGTTGTGAATGCATGGGAGGGGATCTTTGTTCATGCATATGAGTAGAGACAGCAAAAAGATAGCCATAGGCGGGATGCTGATGGCCTTGGCTGTCTTATGTATCGTACTCAGCGGGATCATAAGTTTTAATACACTGTTTTTGCTGGCTGCGGCCTCTTTTTCTGTGGGTGTGATGATACGTGAGAGTGGTCTTGCAGCCGGACTGGCCTTTTATGTGGGGGCTGTCGTGCTGGGAGTCCTGCTGGCTCCCCAGAAGATGTACTGTGTGACTTTTGCAGCTATGGGCGGATATATCCTGGGCGCTGAGTGGATGTTCAGACTGGCAGGACGGCGGAAAAAAGGACGGAAAGTCCTCTTGTGGGCGGGAAAGATCCTTGTCTTTAACCTGTTCTATCTGCCTGCCCTGTTCATCTTTCCCAGATTGATCTTTGCCGAAGGGATAAAAGGCGGGTGGCTGTGGGCAGCTGTCGGAGCAGGGCAGGCGCTGTTTTGGATCTATGACCGGGCTTATGAATATTTTCTCACGGTCCTGTGGGAGGGGATCCGGGGTCGTTTTGGTCTGGAGTGAGTCTCTTCCTCTTTTTCACGTTCCGTTTCCAGAACAAGGTCCCTGTCGCGGTGAGGAGTAGGACTGCCAGAAAAATGACCCATAAAGTCCCTGGGGATGAGTCTTCCTTTTGGGGGGCAGCGCTGGGCGGGGTCTCTTGGGTCGCTGTTGTCCCTGCGCGTGTCCTGTGGTCTGTCCCGGTCCCTGGCATCTCTTGGATTCCAGAGGAGGCATTGCTGCTGTTCTGGGAGAGCGCCGGTGTGTTGGCTGTATTGGGCTTATTTGGCGTCATTGGCTGATTGGCGCTGTTCGGCACATTTGACTGGGATACACTCTTGTTTGATGTATTTGGCGCATTTGGTGTGTTGGGATAGTTTGGCACATTGGGTTGGTTGGGGACAGCGGGTGAAGCGAAAGCCGGTCCCTCATAAGCGTTGGGTGAAACGGGGGCGTTCGGGGCGTTGGGTGTATTGGGCGTTCGGGGTGCGGCAGGGGTATTTTCTCGGTTGATCCTGGGGATGTAAGCGTTGGCGCTATTCGCCTCATTGGGCACAGCCGGCTCGTTATCCGCCTGCCCCGGTCCATTTGGGGTGTTCGGTGCGACGGTGTTCAGCGTATCTTTCTCAGTATATCGCATGGCTATGGCCTTCGGATACAGAAGGCAAAACATCCCAGGTCAGTCTGGAGCAGCAGGCTGTATTGGGAAGAGCCGGTCTCAAATCCCTGCCGGAACCGCCTGGGGCTGAGCATCTCATCTTCATATAATGAGAAAGGGTTATCCGTGTGCGCAAAATATGTATGTAGATTGTGTGTGATCTGCTGGGAGAGCTGCTGCATGGCGGAGATGACCGTCTTATTGATCTTGTGGAATGTGAGGAACAGCATCTTTCCCACGGTACGGGCAACGAGCGGTCTTTCAACAGCAAAAATGACATGGAGTCTCTCACCCAGGATATTCTGATACGTCATTTTGTAACACACAGCCCTGCCAAAGTCCTCCCCGTTGTAATGCTCGCTGATCACTTGTGTTTCTAAGCCGAACAGTTCCTGGATAGTCTGGGAGAGTGCATAGATCAGATGTTGGATCTCTTCTTCATTTTGTGCCGGCTCTTTAGGACAGACGCCGCTCTGGGTGATCTTACGGTCTTCCATCATGATATGTCCAGTCAGCCACCCCATACATACGCCCAGAAGATCTTCCACAGCTTGGTCAGAGTAGTCAGTATCTTCCAGCTTCTGTTCCAGTCCGGGGATCGTCACATCACGCATTTCATCGTGTATGCGCTTGTGTGCCTCATGATCCTCATATCCGATAGAACGCATATAGGCTTCTTCTTCTGCAAAATGCTTTATAGTATAACTCTTGAAATATTTGACCCCTTCTGCACATGCCCATCTTTTCTTTTCATGTTCTATATCATGGGCCAGGTCCATCATCTTGCTCACGATGGACGCGAGCCTTTGATGCGCTTTGTCGATGATCTCAACGCCGATGTTGAATGAATCGTCCCAGATTGTATCGTACATCATCCGTAACCTCCTAAAATTTATGCAGATAGTATAATTGAAAAAGATTCTTGTGTCAACAGATCGTGCAGTTATCCGATGGGTGGCTAGTACTCCATCCAGTCAGGAATTGTAGTATGGATCTGCCTGGTCTGTACCAGTGCTAGGCAAAATCTCGACGGCGATGCGGTGGCATCGGTTAGAAATTTTAACAACGCAATGGTACAGACCAGACGGAGTCAAACTATGATCTCTATAGAGGGCTATGTTGACGAGATCCGGGGTGGATATCCCGCAAAAATGGGGGATGCAGATCGTAGGAAAGGGTTTTCATACATGCTCCAGGGGACACTGTGGATGGATACGGAGCGGGAATGGAAATTTATCCCGCTATGATAATGGGGACGCTACGATCAGGATGATGGAAAATATATCAACAAAAATATAGAAAAAAGCAATGATCTATATGGTTTAATATCATATCAAGATCGTATTTATCTATGGTACTCTCCGTGTGGGGAGCCATCAGATCATAATTTTTGAAAATTAAGTATGGAAAAGTCGATAAAAGTGTTGTATAATAAAACCGCTTTAGATTTTTAAAAGGGGAGTGTGCGTTGAAAATGCCAGAGGGTCCGACCATCTGCGATATAGGTACATACCCCTAGATCATAAGGAGATTAAAAAAATGGCGCAGACAAATAAGATAAAGGGACCGCCTAAGGGGGATGTCCGGCAGGAGACTTTGCCGGAGACTGTCATGATAGGCGGGGTCGCGATTTTTGTTTTTGCACTTTTTGCTCTCTATCCATTGTATTTTCAAGATAAATATGCGAATATGGGGAGCGCGAAGTATGATTTCTTCAAAACAGCCTACACGATATTCATACCAGTCATGCTGTTGACGTGGGTATGTTATCTGTTCTTGAAGAGAAAAGAATTGTCGATCAAGGCGATCTGCCAAGAAATGCTATTGACAGATTGGTTCGTAGTAGCGTATATTATTGTTTGTTGGATCTCATATGGATTGTCCGATTATAGGGACGCTGCATTTTGGGGATACGACGGCTGGTTTATGGGAGTCATGACACAGACGATCTTCGTGCTGATCTACTTTTTTGTGTCGCGTTGGTTCTTATGGCATTGGAGTTATTGGTGGTTTATCGCACTGCCTTCGGCGGTGGTCTTCCTGCTGGGTATCCTGCATCGCTTTAATGTGGATCCTCTGGGGATGTACGAGGGGGTGGATGAGTCTATCAAGATCTTGTTCCTCTCAACATTGGGACAGGCGACATGGTATTCAAGTTATCTGTGTATTGTCTTTCCGATAGCGATGGCCTGTTACTGGTATCAAAGGAAGAAGAAGTGGTCTATACTGTGGGGCGTGTTCTTATGTATAGCATTTGCGTCAGTGGTGACCCAGAATAGTGATAGTGCTTTTATGGCACTGGGCGGGAGCTTTTTGGTGCTGTTTTGGTTATCATTTGAAGCCAATGAGTATTTCATGAGGTTTTGGGAATTGGTCATCCTCTGTTTGGCATCCTTTAAAGTTATTGGAGTTTTGCAGAAGATATTTTCAGAACGTACAGTGAGGTTGGAAGGGCTATCAACTTTTTGCTCACAGAGCACAGCAACATGGATCTTATTGATATTAGCGATAGTGGTGTATGTGGGACTATATCTTATCAATGCCAAAGGTGGTCTCCATATAGAAAAGTTTTGTATAGTCCGGAATGTTTTGTATGTATTGATACCGATTTTTATTGTAGTATTAGTGATCTGTATTTATATGATCACTACCGGTAAGATCACGGGGACATTCCTAAATGATATTGGTTATCTAAACTTTGATGATAAATGGGGAAATGCACGAGGTTTTACATGGAAATTCACTGTCCGTATGTATGGGGATTATGGGATCAGAGAAAAAATCTTTGGCTGTGGTCCAGATGCGTATGCTAGTGCAGCTTATGCTTTTGATTCACCTAGTTTGAGAGGGTTCTGGGGCGATTCTATATTAGCTTGCGCTCATAATGAATGGATGAATTGTTTAGTGGATATAGGGGTATTAGGGTTGGTTACATATTTGGGCTGTTTTGTAGTAACATTCTTTGTATTCCTGAAAAATTGGAAACAGCATCCGTTCCTTGTAGGGAGTGCAGCCGCGATCGTTTCATATTTTTTGCATAATTTCTTTTGCTATCAGCAGATCATCTGTACTCCGATCATATTTGTTGTGATGGGGATTGGGATAGCTTTGCTGAGGAGAAAAGATGAGTATGTATAGAATAGAGTAAGTTGTATTGGTTGCAACATCAACGGGTGTATAGCAGAAATTATTAGTTAATAAAAATGTAAGATCCTCATGATTCGTCG
>CANTEW010000041.1 GCA_947652925.1 uncultured Lachnospiraceae bacterium | reverse complement strand
GCCGTATCGCCGGCGAGCCGGGCGTGGACTGTGAGGCGTTGGACAAAGTAGCTATGGATGCGGTCTATGAGGCACGCTGGAAGACTTTATACCATGCAGAAGTATATGTGGGTCTGGATCCGGAATTTATGGTGAAAGCCCATCTGCTCATCCCGGAGGGGGAAGAGAATATCATGTACTCCTGGATGCTAAATTTCCAGTATATGTCCGATGAATATGTGAAAATGTACAAAGCGTCTAGACCAGTCGGCGACGGCAATGAACCTGACATCTACATCTTCTCAGATCCTCAGTGGACACCAGTGGCACATCCGGGCGTGAGCTTCGACTGCCTGAGTGACCCGCAGACACTCTGTTACTTTAACACAAACCAGAACTGTGCATGCATCCTGGGCATGAGATATTTCGGAGAGCATAAGAAAGGCACATTGACAATGGCATGGGCTGTGGCAAACCGCAACGGTTATGCTGCCTGCCACGGCGGACAGAAAGAATATACTCTGTCAGACGGTTCCAAATACGTGGCTTCTGTATACGGCTTGTCCGGTTCCGGAAAATCAACGCTCACTCATGCAAAACATAACGGTAAATATGAGATCAAGGTATTGCATGATGATGCGTTCATCATCAATACAGACACATGTGCATCCATCGCTCTGGAACCCACCTACTTTGACAAGACCCAGGATTATCCGGCCGGGTGTGCAGATAATAAATTCCTCCTGACAGCACAGAACTGTTCCGCCACTCTGGACGAAGAGGGCAAAGTACAGATCGTGACAGAGGACATCCGCAACGGAAATGGGCGTGCGATCAAATCGAAATTGTGGGCGCCGAACCGTGTGGATAAGATCAACGAGCCGGTCAATGCGATCTTCTGGATCATGAAGGATCCCACCATCCCGCCGGTCGTGAAGCTCAAAGGCGCTGCCCTGGCTTCTGTTATGGGCGCGACTCTGGCGACAAAGCGTTCTTCCGCAGAGCGTTTGGCAGAAGGGGTAGACCCCAATAAACTGGTAGTCGTTCCCTATGCCAATCCGTTCCGCACCTATCCGCTGGCAGATGATTACAGCAAATTCAAAAAGCTTGTGGAAGAGAAGAACGTAGACTGTTTCATCATCAACACCGGGGATTTCATGGGCAAGAAAGTGCAGCCGAAAGATACCCTGGGTATCCTGGAAGCCATCGTTGAGCAGAGAGCAGAGTTTAAGCCATGGGGTCCCTTCTCTGATATCGAGATCCTGGAGTGGGAGGGCTTTGTGCCGGATATGGGCGATGCTTCCTATGTGGAACAGCTGAAAGCCCGTATGAATGACCGTGTGAACGAGATCAAAGGATTTGAGTCAGCCAAAGACGGTTATGATAAACTGCCGGAGGATGCGTTGGCCGCTATCCAGAAAGTAGTGGATGAATTAGCATAGATCTAAGGATATGAAGGGCAAAAGAGGGGCGGAGACCGTTTTCAGCGGTGCTGCCTCTTTTTCTATAAATGAGTCATATGTTGTCTTCGCAGGAGTGATATAGAGGTTTTCACTAAATTTAACAGATTTTTTGTCAGATTTTTGTTGAAGAATAGAATGGAATCATTTATAATAAACTTTATCAACAGAAAAAAAATATCAATAGACAAAATTCCAGGGAGGATAACAATGAAAAAATTAGTAGTAGCAAAAAAAGACCAATGTATGGCTTGTCTCCAGTGCCAGATCGCATGTTCAACAGCTTTCCATAAGAAAGATGACATCACCGTGTCTTATCTGCAGATCAGCGCGAAGAAAGATGGCTCACCGAAGGTACTTGCATGTCCGCAGTGTGGAAAATGTGCAGAGGCATGTGAAGCTGGGGCGATCACTCAGAATGCTAAAGGCGTTTACATGGTAGATAAGAAAAAATGTACTGGATGTGGAAAATGCGTGGAAGCATGTCCGTTCGGCTTGATGGTAAAAGCAGAAGACAGCGAAGTGGCTGGCAAATGTTCAGCTTGCGGTATCTGTGCAAAAGCATGTCCGATGGATGTTTTGGAGATCCGCGAAGAAGACTGATAGATACATATAGCCCCGGAGTGCAGACGAAAAGATGCTCTCCGGGGCTTTTTGGATCATAGGAATCTGCGGATGACTTCAGCGACGCCGCTGTCCTCACAGTCTTTTTCTGTGATATAGTCTGCACTGGCTTTACATTCGGGGGAGGCGTTTGTCATGGCCACCCCTATCCGGGCAGTCTGCAGCATGGGGATATCATTTTGTGCGTCTCCTACAGCGACTGTATTTTCCAGCGGGATCTCCAGATAGCTGCAGAGCCATTCTATGGCGGCACCTTTGGATACGCCCAGGGGTACATGTTCCAGATAGATGTTGTTGGAATAGAAGACAGAGACTTTATCCTGTGCCCACTCCTGGATAGATCGCTGGTATGCGCGGAGCTGTTCCTGGTCTTCTGTCCCTATGACCAGGACTTTGGCGGGTTCTTCTTCCAGGGTGTCCGGCAGGGTGGGGATGATCTTGCAGGGCACATGCGTTCCGGACAGGTAGGTATCCAAAGCTGGGGAGGGACAGGGAGCCAGCAGGTGGGTATCGGAATAAGTCTGACAGAACAGGTCATATTGCCTGGCTTTTTGAAATATGTATTTTACATAGGAAAGCGGAAGGCTTTTCTTATAAATGACCTGTTTTCTGTGACAGTCATAGATGACCCCTCCGTTATAGGCGATGGCATAGGAGCCGGGCTGTTCCAGATTCAGTTCATGGATCTGGGGGAGGACACCTATGAGGGGACGTCCGGTACACAGGACGATCCGGTGTCCTTTGTGGATCGCCTGGCAGACGGCCTGGTGGTTTTCAGGTGTGATCTGTTTTTTGCTGTTGAGTAAGGTGTCATCCAGGTCTGTAAATAGTATCTTTTCTGATCTTTTCATGTGGTTCTCCTTTTGTTGTTCATTCTTGCAGGGTTTGGATTGGTATCTTAAAAAGACTTGCAGTTTTCTGCCTTTCCATAGTATACTACAAGAAACAGGAGGATTCATGTCAAAATGATGAAAGTATGTATTTTCGATCTGGATGGGACTTTGGCAGATACAGTGGAATCCATCGCCCATGCGATCAATCGGGGACTGGAATATTTTGGGTATGGGGTCCGTCCGGTGGAGGAGTATAAACATTATGCCGGGGATGGTCTGGATGTTGCTTTACAGAGGGCCTTGGACCGTGCGGGAGATACCAGTGGGCGCTGTCTGCAGGAAGGGATCCCTCTGGTGCGCCGATGGCTGGCAGAGGAACCGATGTATCATGTAAGGCCATATCCGGGGATACCGGAAACGCTCGAAAAGATGAAAGAGCTTTCTTTATCCATGGCTGTGCTGTCGAATAAACCCCACAGGGAAGCTGTCCAGGTGGTAGAGGCTCTGTTCGGCAAGGGATATTTTGACAGGATACAGGGCCAGGAAGATGGGATCCCCTGCAAGCCGGATCCTACAGGCGCCAGGAAGATCTGCAGAGAGCTGGGAGCTGCTCCTGGATCTTGCTTGTATATAGGAGATACGGATACAGATATGCTGACAGGAAACCGTGCGGGTATGTATACGGTGGGAGTGTCCTGGGGATTCCGGGAAGTGAGGGAACTGAAAGAGAGCGGGGCCAGGAAGATCATCCATGAGCCGGGGGGACTGCTCTCCCTGGTGGAAGAGCTGTCTGAGTGATCATGCAATGAGAGATTTGGGAGGATAGGATCGATGGAAGAGTATAGTGAAGAATGTCTGCTCACATTTTTGAAAAAACAAAGCCAACTGTTTGATGAGCCAGTCGCAGAGACTCTGGCGGAGGCGGAGGCTTTTCTGGAGGATTGTATGGCTGTGGTGGCTGATTCTCTGGAAGGAGTGCGGGAGTATTTTGAAGAGAACGGTGTGGATGTAGACAGGATGTCCGACGAAGAGCTGGAGGAAGCCAGTGAAGTATTTTCTTTGCCAGATGGCAGATATTTGATCGTGGAAGGCTGATCGCTGTGATCAGCCTTTTCCCATGGTCAGGCGTCAGGCGTGAGTTTTCCTCCTCCGGGCAGATCCAGAGTCTGGCCGTCCAGCCATTTATTATCTGTGTGGGTGGGGTCGTAGTATACGGTATGACCGTTGGACTGGATGTTGCTGCATGTGTCCTGGGAGTTTGTTAAAGAGGTCAGATGGGAATCAGCTGTCACATTCCAGGTGGATGAGTCATCCAGTTGGAGAGACGTCTCTTTCCCGGCGTGTTCTGTGTCAATGGCTCCGGTAAACTGTGAACCTTCTGATAGATGCAGACTGACTGTACTGATCCCGTCACAGATCACGTTGCCTTTTAATCTCTGGCGGATGCCTGTAAGGGTGAGTGTGCCTCCGTTTTGTCCGGGCACGCCCCAGTTGTTTGTCTCGTTTCCAGCCGCTTGTATCAGCGTATCGCCTGGAAAAGACAGGGTCGTGTTGTCAAGTGTCACTTCTGCGTCTGTGTTGGTCACATAGATCATAGGACCGCTGCTGGTGGTGGTGAGTTTAGAATCGGTGGCGTGGAAGATGGCAGTGCCCTCTTGGGCGTCTCCGGAAGTGCTCTGATAGAGCATCAGACCGTTTGGTCCGGCGCCGCTCAGCTCACATTCTGTGAGATCGATGGAATTTTTGCCTTCTACGACTAAAGTCTGAGAGCCACTGGCGGTCCCGGTGGTATTTTGGACAGAGATCTCCCCCGTAGAGTAGATACAGGGGCTGCCATCTCCTGCAGTGGACAAGACAGCCCCGTTTACAGTGACGGTGCCTTCGCCCCGGTCAGTGGCCAGCGCGGCACAGTGGGCGCCTTCTGTGGTGATCTCCACAGCGGAGGCGTCGATGCGCCCGCCATAGGTGGCGTCTAATCCTCTGGCTGAATCTCCTTTGGTGTGGATCTTCACATTATCCACGGAGATGGAGGAGCCTTCCCCGGTAGCGAATATGGCGTTGGAGCCTTCTCCGGTAGAGGTGATATCTACATTGGTCAGTTCGGCAGTGCTGGCTTTTTCTACAGCCAGCACTGCGTTGGTCCCGTAAAAATTGCTGTTGTCTGCGTTCGTGGTATCTCCGGATTTTGTCAGGACTGCACCCACCATATGGAGATTTCCCCCATCAGTGACCAGGACAGTGTTTTCATCGGCGGATGAAGAATCAAAGGATCCATCAGAGGAGGAGACTTTCTTTCCATCAATGGTCTTTGCACCTGATAATCCCACATCTTTTGCCTCATCGCCATCCCCAGGTCCTGGCATGCCTTGCTGGATGGTGATGGAAGAAGCGGTCGTCCGGTCATCCTTGAGGATCACCTGGAGCATACATTTTTCTGTGATATCTTTAAGACTCCCTTTTTTGCTTTCCTGGCCGTCTTCAATGGTATAGACGGTATCGTCTGTGACAGTGATGTCCCGTTCTTCTCCTCTTGCTTTATCCATGGGCTGTGGTCCGCCCGCATTTTCAGACGGAGCAGGAGGATCGCCTATATTGTTGTCAGACATGGAAGGCGGTCCTTTCATATCATTACCGGATATAGAAGGCGGTCTGTCTGTGTCGTTGTCAGACGTGAGAGGAGGTCCTCCCGTGCCATTGTCAGACATAGAAGGCGGTCCGCCCATATCGTCCAGAGTCAGTGTGATCGTGCTGCCATTTATGGTCTTTACCTGACCGTAGACGATATTGTTATCGGAGATATTTTCTTCTACAGTTTCATCTTTTGACGGGGTGTCCTTCTCACATCCTGTGATGGAGGAACAGACGACGGCCAGACCGAGTGCCAGGGCTAAGATCCTTTTTTTCATAGAGCAGGTATTCCTTTCTTAAAAACGTGTTTGAAAAGATATACTCTGACTATAAAGGGTATATTTGTTAGATATGTGGTCAAAATGTGAAAGATATGTGATCCTTTTCGCATCTGCCTCCTGCAAAAGCTCCTAAACGCTGTATCTTATCCCAGTAACCTTCTATAGATGTCCCAGTCTTCCTGTTTGAAAACATTGAAGATCACCTTTTCAAGCCTTTCGTCTTTCTGCAAAAGATCAGTGACCGTTTGTACGGCGATCTCAGCCGCTTTTTTCTGAGGAAAATGAAATTCCCCTGTGGAAATGCAGCAGAAAGCAATGCTTTTTACCCCATTGCCGGCGGCAAGCTCCATACATGACCGATAGCAGTCCGCAAGCAGTCTGCAATGCTGTTCTGTAAGCCGCCCATACATGATCGGTCCGACTGTATGCAGGACATACCAGCATGACAGGGGCCTCTTTTATCTCCCAGATCTTACGAAACTATCCCCTACAACGGAGATCCTCTGCTGGATGTGGTCTCCGTTCAATGTTTCATCGACCATAGCAACGGCATAGTCTGCGTAGCTGATCACGCTCTCTCCTTTAGAGGTCAATGTCAGTTCCTCGCCGCCCAAGATGTATCTTCCAGTTTTAGGCCCATCTGCCTGAAAATCTCCTGCAGGGCTGATATACGTCCATTTTACATCTGTCCTGGCACGGAGTCCGTCAAGTGCTTTGCCCATGTTGGAAGCGAGCGGCCTGAACATTTCCGGGAAATCTGCCCCGTCCATGACTTGTATCGTATGTTCTGCGTCTACATATAGACTGCCTGCACCGCCGACAACAAGGAGTCTTGTGTCTCTGCCGCTCACAAGGTCGTATAGATGCTGCAGAGAAGCGCTGTGCTGGGGGAGGGTTTCTGGTGTCCATGCGCCGAAAGCGTCAATCACCACATCAAAACCCTCCAGATCGGCGGCGGTCAGATCGAACAGGTCTTTTTTGATAACGTCCGTTGCTGCCGATCGGTTTTCCCCGCGTACTACGGCTGTGACTCCAGCTCCTCTTTCAACAGTTTCCTGGGTGATCAACTTTCCAGCTTTACCATTTTCACAGATGATCGCGATCTTCATAATATTGTCCTCCTAGATCTTATATTGTTTTTAGCGGCTTGTTTTTCCCCGCTTGCAAGACTATAATATATCCGTAGAGAGAAAATGTGGAGCAGGTACTTTATTGTGCCATAGTCACCAAAAGGAAACTATTGTGGAGAAATGGGGGATCGTCATGGGAAAAGATCTACCTGCTTGTCCGGTGGAAACGACTCTGATGCTCATCAGTGACCGCTGGAAAGTATTGATCATCCGGGATCTGTTGGAGGGTACAAAACGATCTGGCGAATTAAAAAGATCTGTTGGGAATGTGTCTTAAAAGGTATTGACTGCAGATCTGCGTTCAATGGAAGCGAGCGGTCTGCTCACTCGGAAAGTATATCCGGAAGTGCCGCCGCGGGTAGAACATACGTTGACAGAGACAGGATACAGCCTGAAACCGATCTTAGACGCTATGGTAGCGTGGGGGACAGAGTATAAAAAGAAAAATGCTCAAAGAATGGGTTTCCAAACACGCTCTTAGAGTGTCCTCCAAACCTCAAAAAATCTGGAGATACGTCCATAGTCAGCTCCAACGGATCTATAAGGGTTTAGAGAGCGGGGAGTAATTGACAGTATGACAGTGACCGGGTATCATGTACATGGACTACAGACTGCCTGACTCAATGAGAAAAGAGATGGGGAAGATAGGGAGGAGTAGCGGGCTATGCTGACAGAATGTGGGGCAGATCGACCGCAAAGTGGGGCGTGCGGTTGGCGTGGATGATCTTTAAGACACGTTCTAGAGGGGCCGGTGTTGGATCTTGATCGTACTTTTGATATCTCATGGAAAGTGATGAAAGATATATTGATAAAGAAACTTGGTGTTCTTGACTTTGCAGTCAGATCGCCGCGGGAAACATTACAGCAAGCTTTTACTGATGGGATCATAAACGATGATCGATGGATGCAGATGTTACGGGTGAGAGACCAGCTGGCACATGACTATGAGGGGGTATGCGGCAGAAAAGATCATAGTCCAACAGGCCCGAAAAACTGAAAGTGGCAAATCTTGGAGAAATGTGCTATATTATCTTAAATGGAGTGTGTGTACATGCTATAAAAGGAGCAAGAGATGATATGATCAGAGAGATAGGAGTAGATGAGATCACCCGGCAGATACGGGATATGTGCATCCAGGCAAATCATTATCTGTCCGAAGATATGGTCTGTGCCATGAAAGAGGCGACAGAGAAAGAGCAGGATCCACTGGGGAAGAAGATCCTGGGGCAGCTGGAGGAGAATCTCAAGATCGCTGGGGAAGAGATGATCCCCATCTGCCAGGATACAGGTATGGCTGTGATTTTTATGGAAATCGGGCAGGATGTCCATTTTACAGGCGGGGATCTGGGACAGGCTGTGGAAGAGGGGGTGCGCCGGGGATACACAGAAGGGTATCTGCGCAAGTCTGTGGTGGGCGATCCGTTGGTACGGGAGAATACGAAAGACAATACGCCGGCTGTCCTCCACACATCGATCGTGCCGGGGGACCAGGTGGCTATCACTGTGGCGCCGAAAGGTTTTGGGAGTGAGAATATGAGCAGGATCGTCATGCTGAAACCCGCCCAGGGGGTGGAAGGTGTGAAACAGGTGATCTGGGACACCGTGCAGGAAGCCGGGCCGAATGCCTGCCCGCCGCTGGTGGTGGGCGTGGGGATCGGAGGCACGTTTGAGAAAGCGGCGCTGCTGGCAAAACAGGCACTGACCCGCCCCGTGGGAGAAAAGGCAAAAGACGCGCACATACGCAGTCTGGAGGAAGAGATGCTGGAGAAGGTCAACAGATCAGGCATCGGTCCGGCGGGACTGGGCGGACATGTGACGGCTCTGGCTGTAAATATCAACACATATGCTACCCACATTGCTGGACTCCCGGTAGCGGTGAATCTGTGCTGCCATGTAAACCGTCATGTGAAAAGGGTCATATAGGGAATAGGAGGAGAGGGATATGGAGTATCGGATCACAGCGCCCCTGGATAAAAATGTGGTCAAAAAGCTGAAGGCTGGAGATTACGTGTGGATCAGCGGCACGATCTATACGGCAAGGGATGCGGCCCACAAACGGATGCAGGAGACACTGGACAAAGGGCAGGAGCTGCCTGTGGATTGGAAGGATAATATCATTTACTACATGGGACCGTCCCCGGCGAGGGAAGGGCGTGTGATCGGGTCTGCAGGCCCCACCACATCCAGCCGGATGGATCCTTATGCCCCCAGGCTCTTGGATATGGGGCTGGGCGGGATGATCGGAAAAGGAAAGCGGAGTCCGGCAGTCTCTGAGGCCATCGTCCAAAACGGCTCTGTCTATTTTGCAGCGGTGGGCGGAGCGGGGGCTCTTTTGTCCAGGCAGATCAAAAAAGCGGAAGTGATCGCGTATGATGATCTGGGGACAGAGGCCATCCGCAGATTGGAAGTGGAGGATCTTCCAGTCATCGTAGTCATCGATCCTGAAGGGAATGACCTGTATAAGATGAACGCTGGGAACATTATTTCTTGACAAAAAAGGAGAGTGGAGATGGGAAACGTAAGACGAGTATATGTGGAGAAGAAACCAGATTTTGCCGTCGCAGCGAAAGAACTGAAAGAAGAAGTCAGCAGTTATCTGGGGGTCCCGCAGGTGACGGGTGTGCGGGTGCTGACCCGTTACGATGTGGAGAACATCTCAAACGAGAGTTTTGAGAAAGCCTGCCGGACAGTGTTCGCAGAGCCGCCTGTGGATATCTTATATCAGGAAAGATTTCCCATGGCATCAGGCGCTAAGGTCTTCTCTGTAGAATATCTGCCCGGGCAGTTTGACCAGCGTGCCGATTCCGCAGTACAGTGTATACAGTTTTTAAAAGAAGATGAAGAGCCGGTCATCCGCTCTGCTACTACCTATGTCATCGAGGGGGCGGTCACAGAGGAAGAGTTTGTTTCCATCAAAGAACACTGCATCAATCCGGTGGATTCCCGGGAGACAGGCATGGAGAAGCCGGAGACGCTGATCGTAGATTTTGAAGAGCCGGAGCCGGTAAAGATCCTGACGGGTTTCTGTGCTATGGGAGAAGGAGAGCTGCGGGGATCATACGATTCACTGGGGCTCGCCATGACGTTCAAAGATTTCCAGCATATCCAGGGTTATTTTGCCGGAGAGGAGAGACGCGACCCGACCATGACCGAGATCCGTGTGCTGGATACCTACTGGTCCGATCACTGCCGTCATACCACGTTTTCTACTGAGTTAAAAGATATCACTTTCGGAGAGGGAGATTACAGAGAACCCATCGAGGGGACTTACCGACAATATCTGGCCGACCGGACGGCGTTGTACGGGGACAGGAAGGACAAATGTGTCTGCCTGATGGATCTGGCGCTCCTGGCTATGAAGAAGCTGAGAGCAGAAGGAAAACTGCAGGATCAGGAAGAGTCGGACGAGATCAACGCGTGCAGCATCCTGGTCCCTGTGGATGTGGATGGAGTGGAAGAAGAGTGGCTGATCAATTTTAAAAACGAGACACATAACCATCCCACAGAGATCGAACCCTTCGGCGGCGCGGCTACCTGTCTGGGCGGCGCGATAAGAGATCCGCTCTCCGGGCGTACGTATGTATACCAGGCCATGCGCGTGACCGGGGCGGCAGACCCTACGGTGTCCGTTAAAGATACCTTGAAGGGAAAACTCCCGCAGAAAAAACTGGTGCAGGGGGCGGCTTCCGGTTACAGTTCCTACGGCAACCAGATCGGACTGGCCACAGGATATGTAAAAGAGATCTATCACCCGGATTATGTGGCAAAACGTATGGAGATCGGAGCCGTATTGGGAGCGGCGCCCCGCCGTGGCGTCATCCGAGAGACTCCGGATCCCGGGGATGTGATCATCCTGCTGGGCGGCCGGACAGGAAGGGACGGGTGCGGAGGCGCTACCGGATCTTCCAAAGTCCATACAGAGGCGTCCATTGAGACTTGCGGAGCGGAAGTGCAGAAAGGGAACGCCCCCACAGAGCGCAAGATCCAGCGTATGTTCCGCAGAGAAGAGGTCAGCCGTATCATCAAGAGATGTAATGATTTTGGTGCAGGCGGCGTGTCCGTGGCCATCGGTGAACTGGCTGGAGGCCTGCGGGTGGACCTTGACCGAGTGCCGAAGAAATACGCAGGGCTTGACGGGACAGAGATCGCCATATCCGAGTCCCAGGAGCGGATGGCCGTGGTAGTGGATCCCAAGGATGTGGATTCTTTCTTAAAATATGCCCAGGAAGAGAACCTGGAAGCTGTCTGTGTAGCCGAGGTGACGGAACAGCCGCGTCTGGTTCTATCCTGGAGAGGGCAGAAGATCGTGGATATCTCCAGGGCGTTCCTTGATACCAACGGCGCCCATCAGGAGGCCCGGGTAGTTGTGGATATCCCGGGCCAGGAGGGAAATCTCTTTGCCAGGAGGGAGGATGTGCCGGATGTGAGACAGAAGTGGCTGGATACGCTGGCAGATCTGAACGAGTGTTCACAGAAGGGTCTGGTAGAGATGTTCGACGGTTCCATCGGGGCGGCGTCTGTATTTATGCCCTATGGAGGTAAGTACCAGCTGACAGAGACCCAGGCGATGGTGGCGAAAGTCCCTGTCTTAAAAGGCAATACGGATACAGTGACCATGATGAGCTATGGGTTCGACCCCTATCTGTCCACTTGGAGCCCCTACCACGGAGCCGTCTATGCAGTGGTGGGATCTGTGGCCAAGATCGTGGCTGCCGGGGGCGACTACCGGAAGATCCGTTTTACTTTTCAGGAATATTTCCGCCGCATGACCGAAGATCCCCATCGCTGGAGCCAGCCGTTCTCGGCACTCCTGGGAGCCTATGCGGCGCAGCTGGGATTCGGCCTTCCTTCGATCGGGGGAAAAGACAGTATGTCCGGTACATTCAACCAGATCGACGTGCCGCCTACACTGGTCTCTTTTGCGGTGGATGTGGCCAGGCTGCAGGATGTGGTCACACCGGAGCTGAAACGTCCAGGAAACCGTCTGATCTGGCTGCGCATGCCTAAAGCTGCCTATGACCTGCCGGATTATGCCGCGCTGATGGGACAATACGACAAGCTGCGTCAGGATATGCAGGCAGGCAGGGTGATCTCGGCCTATGCGCTGGGCAGGCACGGCATAGCCCCGGCTGTGAGCAAGATGGCTTTCGGGAATGGCCTTGGCGTAAAGATCGAACACTTCGTAGATGCCCGGGATCTGTTCATGCCGGGATTCGGCGATCTGGTCTGCGAAGTGGCAGAAGGCAAAGTGGGCGAGCTGGCGGTCACCTATACGGAGATCGGACAGGTGACAGATACAGGTGCTATAGAATACGGTAATATGCAGATACCTCTGGAAGAAGCTCTGGATGCGTGGAAAGGGACTCTGGAGAAAGTATTTAAGACCCGTTCCGGTGAAACACAAGAGAACAGGATGGACGGCCATGAAAATGAATTGTACCAGGGGGCAAAAGTCCATGTATGTACCCATAAGATCGGGCAGCCCACCGTATTTATCCCCGTCTTCCCGGGTACAAACTGCGAATACGACAGCACCCGGGCATTCACAAGAGCCGGGGCGAAAGTCATCACGTGTGTATTCAAGAACTTAACACCTGCCGATATACGGGATTCTGTCGGAGAATTTGAGCATGCCATCGGCCAGGCGCAGATGATCATGTTCCCGGGCGGATTTTCAGCAGGCGACGAGCCGGACGGCTCCGCTAAGTTTTTCGCCACAGCATTCCAAAACGAGAAGATCCGGGAGGCTGTCCAAAAGCTTTTGGATGAGAGGGACGGATTGGCGCTGGGGATCTGCAATGGTTTTCAGGCCCTGATCAAACTGGGACTGGTACCCCATGGAAAGATCGTGGGGCAGACAGAAGACTCTCCCACGCTGACCTATAATACCATCGGCCGTCATATCTCGAAGATGGTCTATACGAAAGTAGTGACAGATAAGTCTCCCTGGCTGGCGCAGGCAACAGCAGGAGGCGTCTACTGTAACCCAGTTTCCCATGGAGAAGGGCGATTCGTGGCGGATCGGGAATGGCTCCGAAAATTAGTCCTCAACGGTCAAGTGGCGACCCGATACTGTGATCCTGATGGGAAAGTGTCCATGGATGAAGAGTGGAATGTCAATGGTTCCTATGATGCGATAGAGGGGATCATAAGCCCCGATGGACGAGTGCTGGGCAAGATGGCCCACAGCGAACGCCGGGACGACGGTGTAGCGATCAATATCTATGGGGAACAGGATATGAAGATCTTTGAGTCTGGCGTGGCTTATTTTAAGTAGATCTAAGTATTATGGTCAATACGGATGATCACAGATCATATAGGTATATAGCATATTGCGTCCGAGCTTATGAAAGGATATTTTACAGATATTTATGGGGTTGCAAAAATTGTAAGATAATGGTATCCTTGAAAAGGACGATCAAAGCAAATATACGCCATATTTTAGCAGATATATATTTAGTATAGAAGAAATCTCCCTCAGATCGTGAAATACAGCTTGAGGGAGATTTTTTCTACATGGAGGAGGCATGGCGGGCCAGGCAGAGCAGGACTCTGATCTCTGGCCGGATGGAGTACAGTACATTAGACGATCCACTACAAAGTAGATTTTTGTAGTTTTTAGAAGCTGATCTGTCACCACATCAGGGGGAAAAAGGATTTGATCTATAAAGCACATATCAATGAAGATACGGGAAAGATACAGACTGTGCGGGAACACAGTGAGAATACAGCCAGACTTTGTGAGGGATACGCGATCCCTGCGCTCAAAGATCTTTCGTATATGATGGGTCTATTCCATGACCTGGGCAAATATCAGATCTCTTTCCAGAAAAGGATCGACGGCGCAAATATCAAAGTGGAACATTCCATATGTGGAGCTTTGGCGGCAAAGGAACACTATCCGGATGCGATAGAGCTTATGATGGGGTATTGTATCGCAGGGCATCATGCGGGCATACCGGATGGAGGGTTTATGGGCGACACCGAAGATATGGGCACTTTGCGTGGGAGGATTCAGCGGGAAACGGAAGATTTTGATGTGTACAAGGAAGAACTTATGATCCCTGCGCTGGATCAGCAGGCAATTATGCAGTTTTTGATGAAGGACTGCGGCAAGGACATCGAACTGCTGGTAGATAAATTCGCTTTTATGACCCGGTTCTGTTTTTCTTGTCTCACGGACGCGGATTCACTGGATACGGCGAGGTTTTGCAAGGGTACTCTGGCAAAACCGCTGCAGGCAGATCTTGCCTCTTGTCTGAAAAAGGTCGATGCCCGGCTGGATTCTTTTGTGTGCCGGACACGTTTGCAAAAAGCGAGGGCTCTGCTCCAGAAGCAAGTTTTTGAGAAAGCAGGGCAGGACGCGGAGATCTATCTGATGGATATGCCCACCGGGAGCGGCAAAACTCTGTGCAGCGTGAAATTTGCCCTGGAAAGGGCTGTGGGCCGTAAGGCGCGGATCATTTATATCATCCCATATAACAGCATCATCGACCAGACAGCCCATGTGTTTGGAGAGTTGTTTGGGGAAGATGCGGAGATCTTACGCCATCAATCTACGTTTTCCTATGAAGATAGAGAGGATAAAGATGAGGATTACCGGAAAGCGGCAAAGAGTGCGGCAGAGAATTGGGATGCACCCTTTATCATCACTACAGCCGTTCAGTTTTTTGGATCCATTTATGATAACAGACGGGGCAAACTCCGTAAGCTCCATAATATGGCGGATAGTGTGCTGATCTTCGATGAAGCACATATGATGCCCCTGGAGTATCTGCAGCCATGTCTGCGCGCGGTGGCATTTATCACCAGATACCTGAACAGTGAAGCGATATTTTTGACAGCGACCATGCCAGATTTTTCAAGAGCGATCAAACAGTATGCCTTGCCGGACAGCCGGATCCTCGGGCTGATAGAGGACAGGAGCGTTTTTTCTGAATTTAGAAAATGCAGATATCAGTTTTTGGGGCAGTCAGGTATAGAGGCGCTGCTTGCCAGAGCGGCGATGTATCCCTCCAGTCTATTTATCGTCAACAAACGGGCGGCAGCACGACAGTTCTACCAGGCATGTACAGGAAAGAGATATCATCTGTCCACGTATATGACGTCTTATGATAGAGAACGGGTATTGGAAGACATCCGACGGGAACTTGCGCAGCTGGAAAAAGATTTTCCCGATATGGACCGAGTGCCCGATGACAGGCGGATCACGATCATCTCCACCTCTCTGATCGAAGCAGGGGTAGATCTGGATGTCTATACGGTGTTCCGTGAACTGGCAGGACTGGATAACATTTTGCAGGCTGGTGGGAGATGCAACCGGGAGGGGAAGCGTCCAGAAGCGGATGTGTATATATTTGAACTGGAAAGGGAAACAAAAACGCCCGTACAGGATGAACGGGGCAGTATCGTCAAGGGGATGATGGAGAGATACCCGGATATCTCCTGCCAAGAATGTATCGTGGAATATTATGACCGGTTATATGCCATGAAAAAAGACGACATCCAGAGCCATACGCTCACACAGGAGTGCAAAAACATCCATTCCATCCCGTTCCGTACATATGCAGAAAAATTCGATCTGATCGACTCCAGGACCGTTTCTGTGGTGGTGCCGAGGGATGAAAAAAGCAGGCAGATGGTGGAGACACTCCGATACACTGGTGTAGGGAACGGAAGGGCGCTGCAGTCTTATGTCTGCTCCGTGTATCCGTGGGAGCTGGATGACCTGATCCAGCAGCATGTGGTGGATGATTTTGGTACGGGCATGTACTGTCTTACGAATACAGAGTATTATGACAAAGATACAGGGATCTCATTTGAAGCAAAAGATCACTGGATCGAGTGATGAGGTGAAAAAATGAGTTATGGTTTTAAGATCATCGTGGAGGGGGACTATGCCTGTTTTACCAGGCCGGAACTGAAAGTAGAGCGGGTGAGCTATGATGTGCCTCCGCCTGGAGCGCTGGAAGGGATGCTCAAGAGCATCTACTGGAAGCCATCGATCCGCTACGAGATCGATCAGATCATCGTATTCCATCGGATCGATCAGATGAGTATACGCAGGAATGAGGTAAAGGACAAGGTCCTTTACAACACTGTGAAGAAACAGATGGATGGCAAAGGAGGCGATCCTTGTATCTATACATCGGAGAGCCGGAGTCAGAGAGCTTCCATGATATTAAAAAATGTGAGATATGGGATCTCTTTCCATTTTGAGTTGACGGGCCTGAAAGATGAGGTGGAAGAAGGAGCAGAAAAGAAGCATTTCAACATCTTAAAGAGAAGACTGGAAAAAGGGCAGTATTTTCGGACGCCCTGCCTGGGCTGTAGCGAATTTCCAGTAAGAAAGATCCAGATGGTGGAAGATTTTGACGAGAGTGAGATCAGCAGTTCCATCAAAGAGATGGGGGATGTGGATCTTGGATTTATGAGTTATCGGGTCTCTTTCATGGATCAGGGGCGGCCGATCAATGGGGATTGGGAAAATCCCAAGTTTTCGGATAAAGCTACCACGATCTACTACCGGCCCCATATGGTCAACGGTGTCATCGATGTGAAAAAATACAGGGAGGGGTTAAAATGCTGATCCATGCGTTGTGCGACTATCACGACATGCTCGCAAGAGAGAAAAAGGTCCTCCCGGAGGGGTATTCGAAAGTAAAAGTCCACTATCTGATCAGTCTGACGGAAGACGGCAAGATCAGCGGGTTCATCAAACACCAGACGAGAGGAGAGAAAAAAGGGGCAAAAGGGAAAGTAAAAGAAGTCTGGATCCCTAAAGAGGTGGTCCTGCCCCAGCGCACAGAAAAAACGGGGATAGATGCCAATATCATCGAACACAGGGCCCTCTATATCTTTGGGCTGAATCTCGATAAGAACACGCTGACACCCGAAGACCGGACAAACAGGGCCAGGAAGGCACATGAGGCTTTCGTCCGTGCAAATCTGGAATTCTTGGAAGGGCTGGACAGTCCGCTGATCTGTGCCTATCGGAAGTTCATACAAAATTGGCACCCGGAGGAGGAGACGCAGAATGGAGACCTCCTGGGTCTTGGAAAAGAGTACAGTGGATCCAGTTACGCATTTTGTCTAGAGGGCTATCCGGACCGCCTGCTCCACGAAGAGGGTCCGATCAGGGAAAAATGGGAGCAGCATTTCCGCGAACAGAAAGAGGGCGTCAAAGATACATATGTGGCCCAATGTGCAGTGGTTGGACAGGAGACGCCGATCGCCAGGATACATAAGAAGATCAAAGGTGTTTACGAGGGACTCTCTACGGGGAATATCCTGGTCTGTTTTAAGAATCCTTCCGAAAATTCCTATGGAAATGCCCAATCGTATAACAGCAACATCTCAGAAACTGCCATGGAGAAATATACAGAAGCACTGAACCATCTGCTGGCGGATCCCAAGCATAAGATCCGGCTGGACGATATAACGGTCGTCTTCTGGGCCATGGATACAAGCGGAGACTATGAAGATATGGCGATGGCCATGTTCTATGGGGAGTCCGATAAAATGGATGCGGAAGAGACACAACGGATGTTAACATCTATGATGGCGGACAGCCGGAGAGGGAAACTCACGGCAGGGCGGCTGCAGTCTCTGGATACGATAGATCCAAATGTGGATTTCTATATGTTGGGGTTAAAGCCAAATTCTTCGAGAGTGGCGGTCAAATTCATCTACCGGAGGAAATATGCGGATGTCCTCTGGAATATCGTCAGATTTCAGGAAGATATGCAGATTTCTGATAAAATACGCCCGGTCTCTTTTACACGGATCAAAGGGGAACTTTTGTCGCCGAAGAGTACCAATGATAAAATAAACCCAGCTTTGCTGACGAGATTATTTGAGGCTGCCCTATATGGGAGAAAATATCCGGAAGCTTTGCTCAGTACAGTTGTCCGCAGGGTCAAGACGGATGTGGACTGCAAAGTAAATGGCGTCCGTGCAGGGATCATCAAGGCATGTATAAACAGAAACTATGGAGAGGGGGAATTGAAAGTGGCACTGGATAGAGAAAACCATACGCCGGCGTATTTATGCGGGAGGCTGTTCGCGGTCTTGGAAAAGCTGCAGCAAGACGCGGCATCTGGCTCATTGAACCGGACGATCAAAGACGCTTATTTTGCATCGGCTTCTGCAAGACCGGCGATCATATTTCCGAAACTTTTAAGATTGGCGCAGAATCATTTAAATAAGGTGGAATATCCTGTCTATTATAATAAGATGATCGGGGAGATCATAGAGCCGCTCACAGGAGAGTTTCCAGAGACATTGCTGCTCCTGGATCAGGGGAGATTTATTGTAGGATATTATCAGCAATATCAGAGTTTTTTTGAAAAGAAGGAGAAAAAAGATGGCGATTAAGAATAGATATGATTTTGTGATGCTCTTTGATGTGGAGAATGGGAATCCGAACGGTGATCCGGATGCGGGAAATTCCCCCCGTATGGATGCGGAGACAGGATATGGATATGTCACGGATGTGTGCCTGAAAAGGAAGATACGCAATTACGTGGACATATGCAGTAAAGATCTCAGCAACGGAGAGGATGAAAAAGGGTATAATATACTCATAAAGCCAGATAAAGCTCTCAATACAAAATTCACAGAAGCCTATCAGGCTGAGGGACTGAAGTTAAAAAATAAAGGCAAAGATCCGGAAGAAGTCAGAAAAGCCCGGGACTATATGTGCAGGAATTACTATGATGTCCGTATGTTCGGGGCGGTGATGTCAACAGGGGATGACCCCTGCGGTATCGTACGGGGACCGGTGCAGATCAATTTTGCCAGGAGTCTGTCCCCGATCAACATCCAGGATGTGACGATCACCCGCCAGGCGCGGACAACTGAAGGACGCCAGGAAACAGGCGAGACAGAGATGGGGAGAAAGAGCGTGATCCCCTATGCCCTTTACCGGGCGGAGGGCTATGTGTCAGCGGCACTGGCAAATAAAGTATCCGATGTGACAGAAAAGGACATTGAGATCTTGTGGGGAGCGATCATCAATATGTTTGAACATGACCACAGTGCCGCCAGGGGAAAGATGTGCATGCGCAAGCTTTACGTCTTCAAACATGACAGTGAATTGGGGAACTGTCCCTCCCATATCCTGTTCGACAAAGTGACTGTGGAGCTGAAAAATGAGAACGAGCCGCCACGGGCTTTCTCAGATCATACGATCACTCTGGATGCCTCCATGCCAGAAGGCGTAGAAGTCATTGAACGTCTATGAATGATCATGCGATAACGATCCGGTCCATCCAGCATTATATGTACTGTCCGCACAGATGGGGGCTGCTGGAGATCGACCGGGCATGGGCGGAAAATTTTTTTGTTACGAAAGCCAACCTGATGCATAGGCGTGTCCACGACCCGGACCATCCGTACACGTCCAGAGGAAAGAAAGTGTTCACTTCGGTTTCCGTGTACAACGATCAGGAAGGGTATGACCTTTATGGCGTGACAGACTGTCTGGAATTGACGGAAGATCCCCAGGGGATCGCCATAGACGGGGGTGATGCCAGATATAAGATTTGTATCGTAGAATACAAACCGACCCAGCCGAAGAAAAAAGATCATCATGAGGAAGATCTTATGCAGGTCTTCGCGCAAAAACTCTGTGTGGATCATGTATTTGGCGGTGATTGCGATGCTGTCATATACTATGCAGACGTGAAAAAAAGGGTCGTTCTTCCGTTGAGGGAGAATTTTGCAGAGTATGACGGAAAATTAAAAGAGATGTTGGCAGAGATGAGGGAATACCAGGGATCGGGTAGGATACCCATGATCAAAAAGGGACAAAAATGCAGCGGATGTTCTATGAAAGATCTGTGTATGCCGACTGTAAAAAAAACAAAAATGTTTCGGAAAATGATCGATGAGATCAGGAAAATGGAAGTATGAGATAGATCATGAGAAAACTTTTAAACACCATTTATGTCACAAATGAACAGGCGTATCTGACCCTTGATGGGGAAAACCTGGTCTGCAAGATAGACGGGATGGAAAAGCTGAGGATCCCTTTTGAGAATGTAGAAAATGTTGTCTGCTTTAATTATATAGGGTGTTCCCCAGCATTGATGGGCAAGTGTGTGGGAAAGACGATCCCCATAAACTTTATCTCCCCGCAGGGAAGATTCCTGGCGAAAGTCTGCGGAGAAACGAAAGGAAATGTTTTTTTGCGCGTGGCTCAGATCGATCGCTTCCGTGAAGATGGACGGAAGCTCACTCAAAATGTGATGGCGGCAAAATTCAGTAATACAAGGCAACTGATCCGTCGTACCCTCCATGATCACGAAGAATTGAGAAACGATGAAGAGCTGAGAAATGTGGTGGAGATCCTTGCAGATGGTATTGATAAAGTATTTGAAGCCCAGAGTATAGAGGAGATCGTGGGGATAGAAGGGTATTGTGCGAAAACCTATTTTTCTGTTTTTGATAAACTGCTCACCAATCGTAAAGTGCCGTTTACATTTAAAGCCCGGACGAAAAGACCGCCGCTGGATCCAGTGAATGCGGTATTGTCGTTTGTCTACACATTGGCCACCAGTGAGTATGCAGCAGCTCTTGAGACTGTGGGTCTAGACAGCTACATAGGTTTTTGCCATACGCTGCGCAGCGGGCGGACTTCTCTGGCGTGTGATCTGGTAGAAGAGGCACGTTGCATCGTGGAACGCTTTGTCATCACTCTTTTAAATCTCCAGGTCATTGGAGAAAGTGATTTTGAAAAACAGATATCGGGTGCAGTATGGCTGAATGATGAAGGTCGGAAGAAAGTCTTATCACGCTGGCAGGAGAAAAAACGTTCAGATATGATCCACCCGTATTTAAAACAGAAAATTCCGTTGGGGCTGCTTCCATATGTACAGAGTAACCTTTTGGCTAAATACGTCCGGGGAGATATTGAGGATTATCCTCCCTTTTTACAAAAGTAGGTGAGAGACCATGATGGTATTGATCAGTTATGATGTGAATACAATGGATAATGCGGGGAAGACAAGATTACGAAAGGTGGCAAAAAAGTGTCAAAATCATGCACAGCGTGTACAAAATTCAGTTTTTGAAGCGGATTTGGACTACTCGTCTTTTCTGAAATTAAAAGATGCTCTTATCCGGTTGATCGATCCAGAAAAAGATAGTCTGCGTTTTTATTATCTGGGAAATAATTGGAAAAAAAGAATAGAACATGTAGGGGCTAAAGAAACATATGATCCAGAAGGAGTGATCATTGTCTGAGGGTATAGATATTTTTGTTAGGCATATCATAACAGAGAAGTTGGTTTAAAGGATACGTCGAAAGTTCTGGATGATCAATATCTTTTTCACTAGAACGTGTCTTAAAAATACAATGTTTTAGTCAATTTAACCAAATGAGTATGGAGGCGATGTAGATAAAGCCAAGATAAGTTGAGGCGAGTTTATCATATCTGGTGGCAATCCTGCGATATGCTTTGAGTTTTAGGAAAAGTTTTTCGACAAAATGTCGTTCTTTCTAGAGCCACCGATCACAGTGACGCTGGGATCTGGCATTTTTTCTTGAGGGGATGGTGGGTTTGCCACTGTGGTCATAGATATGATCGATAAGTTTATTACTGTCATACCAACGGTCCGCAAGCACATTGCTTCCTTCAATGTTTATATGTCCCAACACAGGGATTGCATAATTGATATCATTACGCTGCTCTTCACTGAGCATGATATAAAGAGGACAGCCATATGCATCTACGGCAGCGTGGATCTTGGTACCCGGCCCCCCACGGCTGTGTCCGATCTCGTTAGGAGGGCCGTCTTTTCTGGCACCAGCACTATGCTGGTGGGCCTGGACAATGGAAGCATCCAGTGAGACCTCACTTAATCCTGCATCCATGGCCAGTAAACGGAATATCCTGTCCAGCAGACCGTTATCGGTCCATTTGCGGAAACGGTTGTAAAAACTCTTCCATGTGTCATGATAGTCAGGCAGATCCCGCCAGGGTGAACCGCTCCGCGCGATCCATACCATTGCGTTTAGCATGAGACGGTTATCCTTTAACGGCCTTCCACGTTTTCCGGTCTTTTCGGGAGGAAGAAAAGGAGCTATCTGTTCCCATTGATGATCTGTTGATCCATAACGCCTCAACATACTGATCACCCCTTTTTCTTTATTGTACCATAAAAGGGTGTAAAAAACATATGTTTTGTGTAATTTTTATTTTTAAGACACGCTCTAGCACTACAGCGAACGATTCAAATTTAGAAATCTATAATGAGCAATATCCGCTTTTGTTATAGTAAAAATCCGATTATTTTCTATTGAAAATCGCTACAAAAGCGGTTTATTTAAAGTACCATACAATATGTTCGCTGAAGTGTTAGGGCTTAAGTCCATTTTTTTGACATGACACGGATTGTTTCTTTAGAGACAGGCTCTGCAATCCCTTTCTTATTAGCTTCACGGGTCAGAAGTTCTAGCGTCCAGTCTGCGTAGCCTTCCGGGGCTTTTCCGCATGTAAGCTGTATCACATAAGCTTCTAGTCTCCGTTCACTTTTGCCTTTCAGCATGATGCAGGGTTATAATGGTGGGTCAATGTGTAGTCCAGCCCGTGGAGGGAGTAGTCAAGTGCAGTTTTTAAGACAGTCGTTGTAGATACATGCAGTGTAGCAGCGATCTGTCTATAATCCAAATGGGTATGGTTTTTATCATCCAGGGCGAGTATTGTGAGTACACGTTTGGATGACTGTGCAGAGAGACTGTTATCCCTGCCCATCTCTGCTAAACGTAATTTTCTTCTGGACGGAGTGTGACTATGTGTTTGATTTGGCGCCCCATTTTTTACCTTTTTCGTATTATTTATGGCAAAAAAGGATATCATTAATTTTAATGTTCAGTAAAGTAAAATGAATGTTGGTTTTATCATCAGAAATGTGGATTGTAGGCGAAGTGGATGTGATCGGTAATCACTGGGAGGTTCGCTTAAATATAAAAAGGGATTGATCAAAAGAAACGATGCATCTGGATATGAAAAATTTGTCCTTCGTTTATTTTGTGGCTTGACCTTTAGAAAACTACAAGATTTAGCGGTCACGCCCTGCGAGGGCGTGTGAGTAGAAATTTTGTATCGGGATGAATCCAATCGGACGGATCGCGGTCACGCCCTGCGAGGGCGTGTGAGTAGAAATGTAACTGTATTCGTAAAGATATTCCCACCATGTTGTCACGCCCTGCGAGGGCGTGTGAGTAGAAATTTTCCTGTAGTTCTTCCGTACACCATGACCCCGGTCACGCCCTGCGAGGGCGTGTGAGTAGAAATCTGTCCCTTCCTGTTCCATCCTGCGACTGCTGCCGTCACGCCCTGCGAGGGCGTGTGAGTAGAAATGGCTCTTGCAGATCTAAATTGAATTTAGCCATGCAGTCACGCCCTGCGAGGGCGTGTGAGTAGAAATTCCGTTCATGTAAGTGTAGACGATTTCGACTCCATGTCACGCCCTGCGAGGGCGTGTGAGTAGAAATTTGACATATAAATCCCATGTATTTGCAGCCGTCTGTCACGCCCTGCGAGGGCGTGTGAGTAGAAATATTATGATCATGTCCCTCGCCCATGCATAGTCAGTCACGCCCTGCGAGGGCGTGTGAGTAGAAATATGATATGATACCTGAGATGATACCCCGGTATCGTCACGCCCTGCGAGGGCGTGTGAGTAGAAATATCACAGTCGTTGTATGACAGGATGAACTTTCCGTCACGCCCTGCGAGGGCGTGTGAGTAGAAATATATAACTGCGTCTTTGAACATACTCCTGCTGCCGTCACGCCCTGCGAGGGCGTGTGAGTAGAAATTGCTGCTGCTTTTGCAAACCTCTCAATCTGTCCCGTCACGCCCTGCGAGGGCGTGTGAGTAGAAATGCCAGATACCTTCGTTTTCCACTTTCATTTACGCGTCACGCCCTGCGAGGGCGTGTGAGTAGAAATCCCGTTTGTCCGGAATCCATGCCCCATACATGATCGTCACGCCCTGCGAGGGCGTGTGAGTAGAAATTTTCGTACTGATGATCTCCTCCGCATGTAAACCAGTCACGCCCTGCGAGGGCGTGTGAGTAGAAATCCAGATACTTCCCGTTTTTTCCACTCGTGAAATCGTCACGCCCTGCGAGGGCGTGTGAGTAGAAATTAAACAGTTCTGGTTTACCGTTGAAACGGTCGCAGTCACGCCCTGCGAGGGCGTGTGAGTAGAAATGCTGGAAAGATGACGCAAGGGTTTGCGTTGCCGGGTCACGCCCTGCGAGGGCGTGTGAGTAGAAATATTCGTAGGCTTGGGGCAGATTGCCCGACACCTGTCACG
The DNA here is from genome assembly GCA_947652925.1 of uncultured Lachnospiraceae bacterium. Taxonomy (GTDB): domain Bacteria; phylum Bacillota; class Clostridia; order Lachnospirales; family Lachnospiraceae; genus MGBC164599. The sequence continues at coordinate 289 of CANTEW010000041.1, read as the reverse complement.
CCCTGCGAGGGCGTGTGAGTAGAAATGAGTTATACCGCCAGTTAGAGGATTTTATCCTCGTCACGCCCTGCGAGGGCGTGTGAGTAGAAATGTCTGGAAGAATATTTGGAGGATTAGGTAATTACCGTCACGCCCTGCGAGGGCGTGTGAGTAGAAATGTCTGTGACCAGAGGAGCCTGCACCTCATACCGTCACGCCCTGCGAGGGCGTGTGAGTAGAAATGTAGCGGACGTTTGAAAATTGAAAAAACCGCCGGGGCACGCCCTGGGGGGGGGGGTGAGTAGAAATG
>CANTEW010000040.1 GCA_947652925.1 uncultured Lachnospiraceae bacterium | reverse complement strand
TGGGTCTTGCAGGGATCATAGCTGGTTGTTTGAAATATGTTCGGAAAGATATATTAATTGCGGATTAAGGATATCAAGGATTTAGATTGACTTCACTAAGTGAGCAGATGATCACCTGCACGTTTCCAACAGGTGCAAGTCCTGAATCCAGCTGGTGATGAGAGATATATAACCAAAGCAATGTCCATTATAATGGTAAACTCTAGAGCGTGTCTGAAAAATATGATGTTTTAGTCAATTTAACCAAATGAGTATGGAAGCGATGCGGATAAGACCAAGGTAAGTTGAAGCGAGTTTATCGTATCTGGTAACAATCCTACGGTATGCTTTGAGTTTTAGGAAAAGTTTTTCAACCAAATGCCGCTCTTTATAGAGCCGCCAGTCACAGTGACGTTGGGATTTAGCATTTTTTCTTGAAGGGATGGTAGGTTCTCCGCCTTGGTCATAGATATGATCAATGAGTTTATTACTGTCATATCCACGGTCAGCAAGTACATTGCACTCCTTAATGTTTATATGTTCCAATACAGGAATCGCATAATTAATGTCATTACGCTGTCCTTCACTGAGCATTATATAAAGAGGATAACCATATGCATCTACAGCAGCATGGATCTTGGTACTCGGTCCGCTGCGGCTACGTCAGATCTCATTAGGCGGCCCATCTTTTCTGGCACCGGCGTTGTGTTGGTGGGCCTGGGCAATGGAGGGATCTAGTGAGACCTCACTCAACTCAGCCTCCATAGCCAGTAAATGGAATATCCAGTCCAACAGGCCATCATCGACCCATTTGCGGAAACGGCTGTAAACACTTTTCCAAGAGTCATAATGATCAGGCAGATTCCGCCAGGGTGAACTGCTCCATGCGATTCATATCATTGCGTTTAATATGGAACGATTGTCATTTAACAATCTTTCACGTTTTCCTGTCCTTTCGGGAGGAAGAAAAGGAGCTATCTATTCCCATTGATGATCTGTCGATTCATAACGTCTCAACATACTGACCACCCCCTTTTTCTTTATTTTACCATAAAAGGGATAAAAAATGTATGTTTTGTGCAATTTTTATTTTTCAGATACGCTCTATGACACATAGGGACGAATCTGCTGAGGTAGGAAAAAAGCTGTCGTATGGAAATCGCAAGCAAAAGAAAAAATGTGGCTATGACCAGAAATATCTATATAAAGTTCTTAGCGGATTAAATACGGGTATTGAATAAAAAGCGCATAGCAGTGTCGCATTTATAAAAATAATCTAAGTAGACATATCATACAGGGGATATGTCTATTTGATTTAAAAGCTTGCGTTTACCATGTGCCCTGTCTTTATATGTACCCTTTTCAAACACATCTTTAGTCCTCCCAGATTTTCATAAATTCTGCCTCTATCTTATTGATCAAAAATCTTATCTTGATTGAACATTATGGTCAGTATCTATCTTTCTCCATGATCATTAAAATCCTTTTAGACACTTCTTCCCAAGAATATTTCTTCATGTAATCACTATGTTTTTTCGCAATGTTTTCCATTAATCGATTTCTATTGAGTAACAATTTATCCATAAGATGTATTAATTCTGAAACATTATCATCTTGCAATAGATATCCATTAAAATCATGTGTGATGAATTCTGGCATTGCATATGAATTTTTTCCTATACAAACTAATCCAAAAATAAGAGCTTCTGCAAAGACAAGACCATATGCCTCAAATTTTGATGGCATAATAAAATAGTCACATAAATTATAATAATCAATTAAACACTCATAAGATAATCTTCCTAAAAATATCACGCCATCACATTTTGTTTCGTCAGGTTGTATTCTAGGGCCAATGATGTATAATTCTATATCAGGATGCACTATTCTTAGATTCCGAAATGCTTCAACCACTAATGCTCCATTTTTTCTTTCCCAATCTTTCCCAACAAACAAAAAACGCTTTCCATTCTTTTTTCTTCCGTCAATTTTTTCAGCATTGATGTTGCATCCACCGCCTACCCAATGCACTTTATTAGCAGGAATTCCTGTATTAGTGATCAGATCACACTTTAACCACATAGACATTGTAAGGATCCCCTTACATTTACTATAAACATTCATTGTTGCATTTAATCTTTTCTCTAACTGTTTATCTGTTGTTTGGTCTGATAAAGGTGTATATTTCATTAAATTGAGATTTTTTTTCCTAAGTCTAGCAAGATAATCAACTGTAAGATCCTGATATAAATATGTATTTTTTAAATATTGCGTAGGATACTCTAAAAACATTAAACATGGGATATTGGGATCTAAGTTTTTCTTTTTGATCTTTTGCTTTCCAATATACGAATCTAACATGTTAAAATTATATGTATGAGTTAATTTATCAAATATTTTGTGGGCATAGATAATCATATCATCAATCCTGTTTGTTTCTATTGCTACATCGATCACTTTCACGTGTTGCTCTAATGTTCTATAAATTCCCCAGGGAGTACCTGACCAATTTTGACTACGATTGATTTCTTCTTTTCCCCAATTATAGATAAAATTAATTTTGTTAAAAGAAAGATCCATATTGCCCTCCCTCGTATAATATGTTTGTAAGCAAGGAAAACAGTTCACAGACTTATTCTTTTTTATGTATAAATGGTAAGGACATCTAAAAGGAACTCCCTTCATCCCGATTCCCATCTATACAGTCGATAGTTACATTTCAATATGGGTAGAACTAAATGGGTTGCCGGCGACAAGGAAATTTTTTACGATTGAATCTCAGTGCCTTTTCCTATATTTTTGGACTAGTGTACTGTACCGTTCATATTTAATATTATAACTACCTCTATTCAGAGGTAGTTACGAAGACTGGATACAAGGAGACGAGCTTGATCCGTGCATCACTTGTCCGGAACTGCCAGTTTATCTTTGCTGACATATGGTCGCGTTCCGTTTCCCACGGTACAAGCTCCTTCCTTAAAGCATCGACCTCATCGATCCGTCTGGAAAGGCACTGGCGTGTCATAACATCCAGTTCAATCTCTGCAATATTGAGCCAGCTGCCATGCCTGGGCGTGAAATGGAGGTCCAGTTTCTTGATGATACGCCTCGCTTCGCTGGCTGGATATCTTTTATAAAGCGATGCCGCTTTATGGGTATTGAGGTTATCCATCACAAGGATGATCTTTTCAGCGTCTGGGTACATCACATCGACAAGGTATCTGATCTCTTCGGCCCAGTCAGTCGCTGTACGGTGTTCCCTGACGTTCACATGGTGCCTGCCCCCAAGGGGTTCAACAAACGCAAATATGCTGCATGTCCCATTGCGTATGTATTCAGGATCTATCTTCTGGTCACTGCCTGGGCGCATGGGGAGGGCCTCCCTTGCATCACCCAACAGCTGGTATGGCTTTTCATCCATACAGACAACCGGACGTTTTTCATCATAAGGCAGCTCATAGATATCAAGGATGTCTTCCATACATGCTATAAGATCAGGGTCATCTTTTTTGGGGATGCACCAATAGCTGTTCCTGTGCGGACGTAACCTGTTTTTTTAAAGCACGCCCGATCGCGTTCTTGCCCACAGGGATCTCAAGCTCGATCCGGCATCTTTCTTCCAGGAGGCGCAGTGTCCACCTGGAATGCCCCTCTGGTGCAGGGCTGCAGGCGATCTCGATGATGCGGGCTTCCGTCCGGCCATCAACCTTACGCCTGGCATTGTCTGAATCCACGCTGCGGTTATACTTTATCACCCTGTCAATGCCGCCACTGCTGTATTTCTGGAGTGTGTTAAAGACCGTTGCGGTACAGACGCCATTTGTCTTTGCGCATTGTACATATGAAAAACACCTTCCATGCAGTTCATCCATATCGAGGATGATCTGGCATCGGCTCCGGATAGTCCTGGAAGTGTCTTTTTTTCGGATGATAGCTTTTAACCTTCTCACATCGTCATCTGTAAGTTTAACAATATATTTTTTTGGCCTTGTTTTTTTGCCCATGGACATCAACTGGATATTATATATCATAGGGAAATATATCTATATATATCATTTTTAAATCTGATCACATTGTCTTTTTCCTCACGATAAATGGTTCTATGCTTAATGCCTTTACTAAAAAGATGTGGATACCACCTATGTTTTTCCTATTGGATCAATCCATATATTGACACTTCAATTTTCCAAGTGTGTATAGAAAGAGATTTCTTATATCCTTCTCATAACATACATATATCCAGATAATCCTCCTATAGGATAAAGCCTCCATGTCTCACTGCTCCTAACAAAATATCCTAAATCAAAAAATATATGATACTGTTTTCTTCACAGAGATGTTTAACCTCTTTAGGGATCTCTGATCGTACAGATTGTACCTTTTTCAGTGTTTCTGCATCCATTTTATCATCTTCAAAAGTAGCAGGGATCTTTCATATCTATACGTTTACATACATCTGATAAGTTTCATCTTGCAATGTTCCCCATGTTTTTATTGTAACGTTTTTTTTGATGCACGCTCTTAATCTCTCTTGTTTTTCTTTAGATAGATCACAGATGATTTTTTTTAACTCTCCTACATTTCCTGCTTCTACTAAGATACCGCCTTGACCAATGATATCTTTTGACCCAACATGATCACTCACTATCACAGGCACGCCATAACTGAGTGCCTCTAGTACTGTAAATCCAAAAGTCTCATAGCATACACTAGGCGCAGCAAGAATATCCGTTTCCAAAAAGATAGCAGCCAACTCATTATGAGTGAATCCATTTTTATGCACTTGCATATATGGTGGAGGGTCATCGACTGCACTATACACATTTAATCCAAATTTAAAATATCCTTCAGCCCATAATTCATCCAACGCACTTCTCAATACATCGAAACCTTTAGCGGATCTAGAGGGCGCAAGGTAGGTGATACTCAAACTTTCTTTATATTTCCAAATATTTATATCCCGATTGTCTGAAATATCTCTATGGGTAATGGACACTACCCTGCTATCTTTGGGTATAAAATATCTTTTGTAGATTCTTTCGGCCAAAGAAGAATTAAAATGTATGAGATCCATTTTTTTTAGAGATCCTAGGTAATATGTTCTGAGTTCTCTATATCCATCTGGACATATATCTCGACCGAGAGGCACTGACTTTTGCCGTGATCTTCCTTCAAAAAAAGACATCCTATGTTTTTCTCGGATATAACGAAAAAACGGTGTATTTTTTAATATACGATATATTGGATGCTGCATGAGTTTTATCTTTCTTAATGAAAGGGCAGTCGCATTGCATTGTATACAATCTGCACATCCATGATCGTCGTCACAGGTATGTCCATCATCCCTATAAAGAGTCACTTTCGGACATATCCCGAAATAATCATGTGTTGTGAACACCGTTCGGATCTTCAATGATACAGCAGCCTCTATAAATTCTTTATGTAATCCCATCAATGTATGGATATGGATCACATCTGGATCTATCATCTCCAAAAAGTCTCTATATATTTTTATATCACAGTTCCGTGTATAGAGATTTATATCGTTTATCCCCTCATCCAATGGGATTGGTAATGGATTTATCAATTCATAACTAAGGATATTCCTTATGCTTTTACGTGGCTGGATCTTTACAGCTTTTAATATAAAATCTATTTTTCCTGGCCATAGAGCGTATATCTTATTTCCATCATCGGATTGCCCGTCCATTAGATCAACGGCATATTTTGTCAGACCTCCTGATCTATATGGAGGAAAACCAAGAAAATAGTGGAGGATCTTCATAGTGTATCATCTTCTTTCTTTTAGACAAAGCACTCCTTATCAAATAAACTCATATAGGATAAATATCATACATAAATGATTAGAGTGATATTTTTTTCATTTAAATGCATCAAAAAAAGATTCTATGATTCATTCATCCTATCAATACTTTACCAACAATTTTTTTAACTTCTACTGGACTATCCACAAAAATATTTGACATATAAGCAACCTCCGGATAAAATACAATATAGCTATCTTTTTGTAATACATTTCGTATCATTGTATCTTGTTTTTTCCAAAACATAATGTCCTCTTTTTGTTCATATCTCTCAATAGTCTTTAATCTTGCACGATCGATCATCTCTATCGCTTCTTGTCCCTGGATGATCCAATGGATGTTTATATATTTTTTGTGAGATACCAATCTACATGATTCTATTGGGCTAGTCATATATTCTTCTACAAGGTAATAAAATCCCTCATCCACCTTATATTTTCCAAGTTTGAGTTTTGATCTATCTAATGCCCCCAAATGCTCTATTGCTTTAAGGACTTTTTCTTTGGTTGACTTTATATCAGTGACAGGTTTGAGCAACCACTCTACAAATTCGCGAAATGCACCATTGCCGGCCTCACTGATACAAATATGATCGGCCAAAGTCCTAATTTCTTCAACTGCATCAACCGGACATCCTATTATCCCTCCGCCCTCTTTTATAGGGATCATACATTGGAGATCAAGTATATCATCCCCGAAATATGCGCATTGATCTATATTGTCTCTACCCACTACTTCCTTTAGGACAGACAATTTATCCCCTCTGCCTTGATATATCCTAGTTATCCCAAGTTCTTTACAGCGGTTTGATAATATATCGCTTTCCCGGGCAGTGATCACGATTGGTTCTATCCCTGCATTTCTCAACAAATGTTTCACTGCATATCCATCTTTAACAGAAAAGGCCTTCATAAGCTCACCTGTATTCCCCATGTATATCTTGCCATCGGTCAATGAGCCGTCTATATCCATGAACAGATATTTTATCATCTTTATATTTCCTCAAGCATTTTTACAAATTTATATTTTTTTATATTTTTGCTCACGATTGGCAGCAATATCTTTTCTATCTTCTGATAAATAATCGTACATATAAAACTCATAAAATATAATAGCATTATATCGATAGATAAAAATATAAATAAGAAAGGGTGGTCTTGATAATAGGATACCCTAAAAATCCTCTGCCACATGATCTCCCTAAAAAGTATATGTTCCTGGATCAAATACATTGTAAATGTACAAGTTGACAATTTATTTATCCAGGTTTTATGTAATCCTCTTACTCGTGAAAAATAAACAAATAAAGCCAATGTGAGCATCAATCCTGTAACGGAATTTCCATTTCTTAAATATATTGAATAGTGTATGTGCTTTCCCCCGATCATGTTGACTATGATAGGAAATCCCGCTTGTATCATGATCAATAAAACAACTACCCCCCCCCATTTTATCCCGCATTGTATTGGAAATAACCTCAAGTAAACACCCATTATGTACATGATCGGAAAACTCATATAGTTATTCAACCCAAACCCTTCCTGGTTAAATGTTATACATGGAACAACAAACCATACACATATACAGAAAAAGATCATTGATCCTAACTCTCGTTTTTTCAATAAGATACACAATTTATTGATATAAGGTATAAATAATCCCCATATGATAAATGCCGTTGGAAACCAGTAATTCCCAAATACTGTTGGAAGGATATTCTTTACTATATCTTTGATATTGATATCGATCCAAAATAGAGAAATGATCAGTAATGTCCATGAGAAAAATACAGTCTGCATCTCAATCTGGATGATCTTTTTAACAGAAAATTTTTTTATGCTAAAATACCCAGTTATAAGAATAAATAGATTACTCCCAATCTTCCCAAACATCGAAAGGGATTCTATTAATATTTTATTTATCGTTACATCATCAAAATCATAACCTCCCCATATAGAATTATGATATAGAGTGATCGCAATGATTGATATTATCCTTAATATTTCAATATTACTCTCTCTGGATCCACTCATTTTGCTGCACATTTTTTATGATCGGTTTTTATGATCGCCATACTAATATCATCTCCTATGGGAATCTTATATAATCTTGTCCCTATTTCTTGTTCAAAATCATCTACTGCTTTCTCAATATTGGGATAAATCTCAGTAAAATAATCATGTATCATGATCACACCACCAACTTCCATTCTCGGATAAAAAAATCGCAAGCCTTCTATGGTAGGTCGGTATAGATCCATATCCAAATTTACAAATACGAATGTATCTTCTATTTCCTCTGTAGTTTTAGGAAAATATCCTTTTCTTATCTCAACCATTTCTTTATTGGGCATTTTTCTGTAAACTATATCTTCAGACGTTCTTCGTAAATGCTCAGCATCTTTCGTCATTGATGGTTTATCCTCATATTTAAAATCTCTCTCATCAAACCCCTCGAAGGTATCAAATAAGTAAAGTTTTCTATCAGGGAAATATGTATTTAATTCTTTTGCAAATTCGCCTCTAAATACACCAGCCTCTGCAATAGATCCATTAGTCTTTTCTTTTTTTAATCTTTCGGACAAACGCTTTATAAATAATATTTTAGACCTTACTGAGATTTCCACATATGTCTTGTCTAACTTTTGCATTGATACATTTAATCCCTGTAACTGTTCCTGTACTTCGTTAAGCCCCATCAATGTCCCAAGATATATTACATCATATTCTGTTGATCTCAAGATCTCAGGGTCAGATATTGGTATCCCTTCTAATACCCCCCCCACTTTTTAACATCATTATCAACAAAGGCCTGCACGGATACGGTCGATCTGACCATTTCATATACTCGTCTCCCTGTACCACCTGCACCAAATATGATCGCTTTTTTCATGATCACTTTCCTCCTAATCATTATCAACCAGATCCTTTTCAAATCTTGAGCTTGTTACAAATCTGATAGGTACATCTTTTTTTCGCGTTTGTTTAAGATCGCGTAACATACTTGAAATCTCCTCATTCAAGATCTTAGGATTTTCTCGAACATTTGCCAATTCAAGATCTGTATCTGCATAATTTAGATCATTTCCTTCTTTATAGTCATATCCATCAAACCCTGCTATGCCAATACTATTTATATTTAGACAATCTAAAAGTCTTAAAAGCATCAATGTTGAATTGTCTAAATGTTCCCAGCCGCATTTGATCAATCTTGTGAAGGACACTATTATCTCATTTTCTATTGCTTCCTGCTTGATATTTGATGCAATGATCTTTTTCATTTTCTTAAAATCTTGATCCTTCATGAGATTATGATATCTTTTCTGATTACTGATATATATATAATCTTCATAAATACATTTGTGGACAAAATTTATCCCAATGATGACCGGATCTTCTTTTATGATATACTTTTTTATAAGGTCAATTTCTTCGATCACTGAATGTCCTGGGACCAAGATCAAAACATTTCGGTCTAGAAATCTTTCTTTTAATCCCAAGATCCCCTTTTCGTCATCGACATCCCCTGTCATATAGTCCATATAAGTTTCTTCTAATAACTCATAATCATATCGTTTTCTTTTTTCTTTCCCTATCTTATTTAAGATATATCTTATATCCCTTGACCTGATACTGTTTTTTTTCATAAGATAAGTGATATTATTTACATGCGCACCATAGCTTCCTGCAATAAAATAAGATGTGCTGTATCCCCATGTACATTTTGAACGCAGATTATCCATATAAGTATCGATCACATCTAATAATGCATCTATATTATAGTTATATCCTAATTTCTGTACCATATACTGTGCTACAAGTTCGGTCGGGGTATTCCCTGCGCCTCTACCCATTCCTGATATTGTAGAATCCACGATCACCTTTCTTTTCCCCATGGCCATGCGTATAAATTCCTGTGATAGAGCACTCGACATCTGCATATTATTATGGGAATGAAAACCAACCATACATGTAGAGATCAGATTATGATCGATCATCTCGAAGATCCTTTGCAGATCCTCCTGATACATAGATCCAAACGTGTCGACAATAGAAAAGCAATAAGGTTCGATCTCATTGACCATATCAAGAAACTCTATCAATTCGATATCTGTATACCCTAAGATATCTACTGGTTGGACAAAGCATTTATAACCTTTTTCTTTTATAGTCTTACATGATTGGATAGCGTCAGATCTTTCTTTTTTAAAAAAACATTCCCTAACTCCGTCTATTGAATTTTTATCACAATATTCTAAATTATCTACGGAAAATCTACTATGATCAGCTAGAACTGTAAATTCAATCCCATGTTTATCATCAGGTATAAAATCTTTAGCGTGCGCAAGATTTCGATATACTGTTTTCCCTTTTCCAAATCCTTCATTTTGAAAAAAACCTATTTCAATGATATCGATCTTGGCTTTCATTAAGCCATCTATGACACCTCTGATAACATCATCTCCAAACCGCTTATCAAGTAGATATGCTCCATCCCTTAATGTACAATCTAAGATCTTTGTATGATTCATTCGTGTGATCCTCTTTTTAAAATAATGTTTGTATAAATGGCATCTGCGATCTCGAAATCTTCTGGATAATCTATATCCCAGCTTTCTGATCCAGAGACCTCATGTATATATGGAACGATACCTACACGTCGTCCATACTTTTGGAAAGTTTGTTTTGTAAATACATATGCCCCTGGAGCTTCTGAGTATATGGGTATCAAATCTTGTGTACGTGGAAAATCTTGTATATCAAAGTTCAGGGCTGTTCCATCCTTCCATAAAAATTCTTGTACCTTTTTAGCCAAAAACGCGGAATCAAAATCCCCAGATGCTACTGCACTAATACATGCATCTATGCTTTCTGAACTTGTAAATGGCCCCGTCGCATGTGTTTCTACATATATGTCAGCATCTATGGTTTTAATAAATTCTTGGATGATATCATTACTATTTATGTTATCAGCATCAAGATATCTGGGTCTTTCTAAATATTTTACTTCGGATTCGATAAAAGCTCCTACATCTGGATCACTACAATATACATAGATATCATCCAGTTGTTTGACTTTAAGGCAAGTTCTTTGTATCAAGGACATCAATGGTGTTCCATCTGAAAACTTCTTAATGTTTTTTTGTGGTATACGTTGATTATTTAATTTGATCGGTATCAAAGCGACTACTTTCACATCTTTCCCTCCATAATATTTATTCAATAATATTTTTTTGTATAATTTTTTTATCTTAAAATTTATTTATTATTTTTATGATATAATCTGATTCTTCATTAGTCATCCCGTAATATAAAGGTAATGAAAGGACTGTTTCTGAATATTTTTCAGTAATAGGGAGCATTCCTTTCTTAATATTTAAATATTGATACGCTTCCGATAGATGAGGTGGGATTGGATAATGTATGATCGTTTTGATCCCTCTATCATCCAGATATTTTAACAACTCATCTCTTTCCTCTGATCTAATAACAAATTGATGCCATGTGTGCGTACTATCACTATAAATCTGTGGTAGGATAATCTTATCATTATTAAGTTTGGAAAGATATTTTTCACACGTATTTTCTCTTTCTTTGATCAACTTATCTAGATGTTTTAACTTTACACGTAAAAAACCTGCTTGTATCTCGTCAATCCTCGAATTAGCACCCACTATTTTATTATGATATCGTTTTTCACTTCCATAATTACGGAATACACTGATATCTTTGGCTATTTTTTCATTGTCTGTCACAATCGCACCAGCATCACCAAAAGCTCCTAAATTTTTAGATGGATAAAATGAAAAGCACCCTATATCACCAAAAGTCCCTGTCATCTGACCTGCAAATCTAGCACCATGAGATTGTGCACAATCTTCTACTATATGTAATCCATATCTATTTGCAATATCCATTATAGGTTTCATATTTGATGCTTGTCCATATAAATGAACAACAAGAATGGCTTTTGTCTTATCTGTAATCTTTTCTTCAATTTTGGAAACATCTAGATTAAAGTATTCATCTGGTTCAACAAAGATTGGTGTAGCGCCATTTATTGTGATCCCCATCACACTAGCAATATATGTATTTCCTTGTACGATAACTTCATCACCGCTTTTAATCCCTAAAATTCGAAAAGAAATCCACAAAGCATCTAATCCGCTCGCAAGACCTACACAATATTTCTTTCCCGTGTAGTCTGCAAATTCTTTCTCGAACTCATTCACTTCATCCCCTAAAATATACCAACCGGAACGTAAGACTTCCAAAGCTTTTTCTTCAAATTCTTTTTGATATGAATAAAACATTCTATCCAATCTGTTCTGCATTATCTTCATGATATTCCCTCTGTTCTATTATTTTTACAGGACAATATATCACTAAAAATTTGTATTTAACTCATCAAACTCCTTTTTTAATATACTGTACCATATCACTGTTTTATATTTTCCATTTATCAATAAATGATCACGTGATTTCCCTTCACAAATAAAACCACAACTTTTATATAAGCGAATTGCAGAAATATTATCATCAAGTACATTTAAATATACCTTATGTAATTTATAATCATAGAATGCTTTTTTTAGTAAGAGTATGGTTGCTCTTTTCGCTATTTTTTTTCCATATACTTTTTTTCTTAACACAATAGCATACTCTGCCATTTTATTAAGTAGATCAAAATTTTTTAAGCTTATAGTCCCTAGATATTCATCACCTTCATTTATAATGGCGAAATGCATATTTTGCCCACTCGAAATTTTTTTTGGAAATTTGGAATCATAACAAAATTTTTTGGCCCCACTTATTGTTATATCTTTCATATTTTTTTGGAAACTTTTCTGAACATTATCATCATGCATCCATTCTAACATTAGAGGTGCATCTTTTGCTTTTAATTCTCTAAGAAAAATCAAATTGATCACTTCCTTTTTTTCATTAAAAATTTATTTAATGTATCATGTACTATTGAAATAAAGAAGTCAAAGTTATTTGTCTTATGATAGACTATCCAGTAAAGAATATTTGGTATGAACAAACACACTATTGAAGAATATAATATTTTTATCCAGTCATTTAAAATCACAAGATTACATACAAAATATGTGATCGATCCAATGATCACTGTCACTCCTAAATACTTGTATACTCTGAACAAAAATTTTTTGTATTTGTCTGATCCAAAATGCTTTTTAAATAAAATCCATTGAGATATCGGGATATCATATACTATCATACATATGATCGTAGCCAATATAATCCCATAAGCACCCCATTTGTATACAAAAAACCAATTCATAAATATATTTATAGGTATATCGACCATACTATATATTCTCATTTCCCACCATAAACCTAATGCACTTGAGTATACTCCTCCAATGAGGTTGATCTTTCCGATCAATACATATAGACCTGAGATTATCGCCATCATATCTTTAAGTAAAAAATCATCTCCTGCCCAGATGCTTATAAATGGTTGTATCAAGCAACAAACACAAATTGCACAAATACCTGTTATCCATTGGATACAAAAATAAAGTCGGTCAAATTCTACATAATTTTTTTCTTTTGTTTCAGTAACGATCCTATTTCCTATTCCAGCGACTAATGAAACAGATATAATATCAATAAATGCCATTACTGAAGATATGATCATATAATAATTTGAATACATTCCGACTATAAGTAAACCCATAAACGAAGAAATAAAAACATTGTCAAGAGAGTTCCTCACAACAACATTTATTTTTCCAATCATTAATCCTACTATTTGTTTTTTAATGTGCTTTAGTTGTTCATTTGATATTTTTCCTTTGCATAAATACTGGGGATATAATTTTTTTGAAAAAAATGCTATCAATAGATTATACATTATAGTTGATAAGGGTAAAAAAATAGCATAAACATAATAATTACTCCAGAATAATAACACTATAACTTGACCAATATATTGTAATGCTATTGTCAATGTTTGGATTTTATATTGTATATCATTTTGTTGATGCGCACTGAACAGACAATCTCTATATCCTCCAAAGATATATCCAGAAACAGTGTTTATCAAATAAATTATATACAGAATATATATATTGATATTTTCTGGCACATCTCCCTTAATGAAGAAATTTAAAAAAGGAAGTAAAATAATTCCGACACTTAATATTATTATCGATATCAATCTGTAAGCGTTTCTATATAATCGCATTAAAGCGCATATAGATTTTCTATCCTCATTAGCAACAGGTTTATACATAGTACATATAATTGCTGTTGATATACCTAGATCGGATATATTTAGAAAAGAAAGAATAGATTGAAAGAAGCCATTTATCCCAATATAATCTGCACCTAAGGTTTTTAAAATAATTGTCCTGACCAAAAAGGGAAATACAGTTAATATAATCTTATTTATAGCACCCCAAAATACATTTTCTATTGTATTTTTTTTGACATCTAATTTCATACATACATCTATTCCTTTGGATCATATGTTTTTGAAAAAAGCTCTAAATTCTTTAAAATCTCTAATATATTCTTTTGGATCATATATGTTATCGGATAAACATAATAGAACTGAATCCTTAGAGAAATCATACATTTCTTTCCATATCATTTTTGGCAAAAAGATTGCAGTATGTGGGATTTTCAATTCAAAAATTTTTTGTTTTCCCGTATGATCAATCACTTTTACTTTACTCATTCCTGCAACATTTATGAGAACAAATTGGGAATTTATATTAGCATGTTTTCCTCTTACCACTTTGTCATCGGATCCATAAATATAAAAAATTCTTTTTATATCAAATGGAATATCTTTTTGGTTTTCCACTACGACAAGATGCCCTCTATCATCTCCATATTGAGAAAATGTTATCATATTTACATCTTCTATTTTTGCTATCATATTATTCTCCCTAATAGTTTATTTATATCTCTTTTTATTTCCTTTTTGGTCAACCAAAAAAAATTCAATACGTTGTTTTTCAAATAGTTTTTTCTATTTATAGGAGTCATATCATTATCTTTTATATAAAGCTTTAGTTCTTTTGTGATACCAAGCATATGTGGTCCATAACCATATGAATAAGGCAAATGACTATATGGTTTAAAATACACATCCAAAAATATAACTTGTGATGCATGATTTATACAAGAAATGATATGCATATCTGCAGGAATATCTGGTAAATAGGCTTTTTTTAATAAAATAACTTCACATCCTTCTTTTGCGAAAATAAGATTCATTGAAGCACCACCAATTGGAGTGATTATTTTTTTACAATGACTGATATAAAATATTTGTTCCGTTGCAGATATTTTTTCTGGTGAGATTATTGTAAAATTATTTTTCTTAAATAATTCTACGATTGGATCTTCCCCTCTTTCCTTATTTCTATTTATAGCTGTTTTCATAAAATCGACTCTAGTAAAATAAAGATTCTCATAAGGCTTTTTTGAAATATGGATAGAAGCATTATCTTTTAATGTGTTTATAATAAGTTCATATTCTAAAGAATAGTATTTTCCTCTAAGATAACTTTGTTCAGGAATAATAACATTGAGAAATCTAGTTGGGTTGCGGATATCGATCAGTCTATTTTTTTCAATACCCAAGAGATTTAATATTTCTAAATAATTACCATCTATTGAATCTGGTTCGCATGCAAATCCACAATAAGCTATTTTTATTGTAGGTTTATATTTGATCCAGTACCATAGTCTAGTTATATACTCTAAAAGAAAGTGTCCCCAATGAGGTTGAAAAGCGCCCATATACAAAACATCTTCTTTTTTTTCCTCTAATTTTTCGTATTCATATGATCCTCCAAAAACAAATTCTCCTTCATTTTCTCCAAATCCCAAAATCCCCGATAGATTGACGAAATCACCATTGTTATCTATAACTCCACCATCTCCCATCCAATGATGCTCATTAATGCTTTTCTTTTGTGGCAAGATCACTCCGTTCTTTATATTTAAAACATCAATATTCTGTTTTAAATATTCTTTTTCCATTTGTTCATATATTTCCACTTCATCCTGAAATCTCATATACTTATATACATATGATGTCATTATTTAATCCTCATTTTTTATCTTATCATAAGTATCGACTGCACTCATGATCGCTGTATCTATATCCAAATACTTAAACTGAGCAAGACGTCCACATAAAAACAAATTATTATATCTATTTGATCTTTCCATATATTTTAGGAATATCTCATTATTTTGAGGATTTATGATTGGATAATATGGTTCATTTCCAACAAGAGCGTTCGGATTTAGAGGGACAGAATATTCAGATTGGACTACAGTTGTATTTGTTTTCTTAGGATTAAATACTGAATATTCTGTTTGTCTAATATAATCAAAATTTTTAGGATATGTCACAACTCCGCACGGAAGCTGTGAAGTTTTAAATTTGTTTAATTTAAATATTCTCGATCTATAAGGCAAGATACCATAGCATTGGTCGAACAATGAGTCTATTTGCCCTGTAAAGACAAGTGCCTTAACTGCATGCCCTCTAAAACATACTTTTTTATTAATATCATCAAAATCAATATTTTTAACAGCGTCCACACCTAATTCTAATCGAATATTTTCATGATTTAACATATTTTGGATCATCTTAGTATATCCATCAATTGGAAGATATTGGTAGTCCAATTCACATAATTGTGTATCGTATCCTAATACGAATTGGGCTCGATTAATGATCAACGGATCGATTTCTTCAACTCTTAAACCCCATTGTTTGGAAACATAAGTAGAGTAAATATTATCATACATTATTTTTCCGAATTTTTTTATTTCATCATCTTCATTTGATAATAAATCAAATAATGAAATACGTCTCTTTTCACCAAACGCATTTCTTAATTTAGTAAGAATACAATATGAATTTTCGGCTCCAAGAATTTGTTGTAATGATCTAAAGTTATATGGCCGATTTATGTATTTACCATCTACATAACTGATAGCTTGTGCAGGATATTCATAGAATTTTGTGAATCTTTTTAAATATTCAACAATCCACCATTCATTTGTAAGAAAAAAATGTGGCCCATATTTTTGGACTAAAACACCATCGATATATTCATCAAAAATGTTTCCTGCGACATGTAACCTTTTTTCTAATACTATTACCTTTACACCTTTTTCTTCAGCTAGTTTTCTAGCTACAATACTACCACTTATCCCAGATCCAACTACAATATATTCCTCCAAAATATATCACCTCTAAATTCTAATATCGAAAAACATTTACATATTATAACAAAAATAAGTTTTTTTAAATCTAGAGCGTGTTTGAAAAATACCAGATATCCGTTAATATGCTGAAAATAGGTAAAAATAATATCTTGGATCGCTCGCTTTTCTACGTTTCAATACCTAATTTCCCGTACTTCCCTGCATATTTGCGTCCATTTTTTACCTGATTTTGTGCATAATTTAATTTCAAATACGCTTTGGTACATTGAATAATAAATTCCTTTCGTATAGAAATTCCTTTAAACGCTTTAAATTAAAAATATGTCAAGAATTATGAAGTAAAGGAACTTAATTTACAATGTACTAGTACACTATCCAGTCAGAAAATAGAATTTTACTCTGTCTGTTTTGTACCAATGCTAGGCAAAATTTTGCCAGCGATGCGGTGGCATCAGTTAGAGATTTTAACGACGCAATGGTGCAGAGTATGACTCTATTTTCTGGCTGGATGAAGTACTAGTTGGCTAAAAAATAAAATTATCAATGGACTTTTTATTCCATTAATTTTATTTTTGATATATATCAGTAAATACTCCTTTCAATCCCACTGGATTGATCACGATGATCTTTGTATCTGGATAATATATATCTGCAAATTCTTTAATCTCTTTCCATTTAGAAAGTAAAGCCTTATGCTCTTTTTCCCAATATACATCCATTGCCCTTCCTTCAGTTTTTACCTCTTCCTCATTCTGATCTCCTATAGCAAAATGATTCCCACTCATATCACAGCCTACAATATAAAGTCTCCTCGGATTCATATACATTGCCAACTGCATAACAGACATGCCGACATTTGGCATTCCTCCTAATGGTCTTAAATCTATATCATTAACGAGTTTACTCCTAAATCCGTCTCCATAAATAAAATAATCCATATAAAAACGTCTGGCATTACATTTATTTGCCAAAGATTCAGGTATACTTTTTTTATCCATCTCAGTCTTGATCCCAAGAAATTTCACACATTCTTCTCTTCTATATTCGATCAATTCCTTTTGTACCATTTTGATCCCATCCATATCTTGAGCAAAAATAAAATCAAAATTTATCTTATCAAATAAAAAAGAACGATTTACGGCTATATGGATCGCATTTTCTATAGGGATATAATCTTTTAGCGTTGGTCCTGCTCCACATACGACTATGTCACTCTGACCATCACAATAATTTTTGTATGGTAAAAAAGTCTTTTGATGGAGTTGTACTGCCGCTGCCGCTATAATTGTGTGTTCCTCCATTTTTATTATTTTATCTAAAATTGATCTTCTTATTTTTTTTAGCATTTTCTTTTTTGGAACATCCTTTCACATTTATATTTATCATCTACAATGATCTGATATTTCATTTAAGATCTGTTCATAAGGAACTCTCATTTTATCATCTAATCCTGATAAATCCCTTAGTTTTAACAAATAAAATATTAAAATCCTGTTCCAATATTTTTTAAGAGCTTTTAGTTTTGACATTCCGTCCATAAGATCGATCTTATAACTTTCTGGCACTACACCCTTAAGATAATTTTGGTCGCTCATCCCTCCCATGCTGTAAACTGAATAGAAACCCTCATCATATTGATATTTCGCCCCTGCATTTAGCATCCTCAATAATAGATCGCGATCCATCACATATTTAAGGTCTATAGAAAATAGGCCATATTTTTCATATGCATCTCTACGGATAAACGTTGATGGATGGACTAATGACATATCTTCATGAAGCTTTTGTGGATTAGGATCAGCCATGTATTTTTTACATTTATCCTTATCATACATACGGATTCCATTACCAAAAAAAACATCTGTATCTTTATGGACTTTTTTCAAAAATCTATCAAAAGCCCTAGGTATGAATCTGTCGTCAGAATTGATGATACCAATGTATTCACCTACACAAACTTGGATGCCTTTGTTAAATGCATCTGATATCCCTTGATCTTTTTCTGATATCACCTTATCTATTTTGTCTATATATTTATCCACTATCTGCAATGTGTTATCTGAAGATTTCCCATCTATTATGATGTATTCAACTTTATCTGTTTTTTGCATTATCACACTTTTGATAGTCTCTTCTATTGTCGATCCACTGTTATAGCATATTGTTATGATCGATAATCTTACATCAGGATCCATTATTAAAACCTCCATTAATGTAAAGCTTTGATTTCAGCCTATCAATCTTTTTAACAATCCCAATTGTGGAAACCCTATTTGTTTTTCAGCTTCAATAGAAAGGTTTTTTTCAAAATCTTTTCTTAATGACGGCGTTATCAATAATTTTTTGATCTTTTCCGATAATGCTATACTATCTAGATCAACTATAAATCCAGTAACATTATCTATGATCTGTTCTTTTGCTCCTGCGAAATCAGTAGTGATGATAGGACGATAAAAGATCCTTGCCTCTTCAACAGCGATCCCATATCCTTCGTGTCTAGACGGTTGTACATATATGTCACAAAATTTATAATACGGATATGGATTCATCTTTACTCCACAAAGTTGTATATGTTTATGTAAATTATCCAGATCTATCTTTTTTTGTAGATCATCTCGTTCAGGACCCTCACCTAAAATATACCATTTAAATGCGATCTTTTGATCCATTAAGATTTTTGCCGCTTTAATTGCGATATCGAATCCTTTTTGTTTTTCAAGACTCCCAACACTCAAGATGATCGGAATATCACGTGATCTACTCTCCATGTATTCAGAAGGGATGTGTTTCCCTGCCTGTATCCTGATCTGTTCTGCAGGAACAATATTATGGAATAAAAAAGTCCTATCTTCCATTTCGGGTATCTGCTCTATGAATTCATTGATAACCTGTTGTGAAACACCAAAAACATAATCATATCTTAGAAGTTCTTTTCTATATATTTTAGGATCAAGACCTGTTGTATAAAAATCATTATGGATCCAGATGATCTTTTTATCTGCCAGGATCTTTTCAACTACATATCGTATAAAAAATGTACTATGCATATGATAACATACCGCAATATCAAATTTTTCTTTTATACTTTCCATTTTAGAAAAAGGCAGTGTGTAACCGCCTAAGGGATCTTTTTTTATACATTTTCTATACAATATACCGATCATGCCAAATAGATTACCTTGCCTTATCTCTCGGATCATCTTATCCCTTGAACTGCTCCAATGGCATATATCATATTTAACACTCTCCGGTAATGGGAGTTCCTGGATCTCGATGTCAGATGGTAATAACCTCATGAATCCGCCTTCTTTTTTTCCAAACATTACAGTAATGCTATATTCATCTCGAGGAAGATATTGTAATAATCCAAGTAATGATTTTTCTACTCCTCTACTCGTCATCCAAGGAAGCAAAAAAATGACTTTTTTCATCTATTTTATCCTTATTATTCTATAGATAGATCATTTATTGATAGACTCATATATACTTTTCAAGTCTTTAATGATGTCAGCCCTATCATGTCGCTTTTCTGCTGTTTCAATCTCATTTTTAGAAATACGTTTTGCCAGATCTGTGTCTTCAAATATTTTTTTGATATAATATCTTAGCATATAAGGTGCATCTGCTTGATAGTAAAATCCATTTACACCATGTTCTAATAAATCTACCATCCCACCTACCATTGAACTGATCACAGGCACGCCTAAGATCATAGCCTCACATACTGAATTAGGCGAATTTTCAATGCTAGAAGCTGATACAAAAATATTAGATTGAATATATCTTTTATACATTTCATCCTCATCCAAAAAACCTGTAAAGATCACCCTATCTTGCAGGTTATTTTTTTTGATATATTCCAAAATATATTTTTCGTAATAACTTAATTTCCATTTGGGTTTTTTATAATAACTTTTGCCAGCTACATATAATTTGAGACATGGATAATCTTTTATCAGTGTTGATATTGCTTCTAATGCAATATGCAATCCTTTATAAGATAATGTAGCTTGACTCATGAAAATTGAATATTTTTCACATTTATTGCTATCCCATTTGTTCTTTCTATAAAATGCGCTTCTTAACATCTCATTGTTAAAATGATATAATGCTTTGGGATTGATAAACCCAACACATGCTCTATCCCAATCTGTCCTTCCAATGACATGTCTTACATTATGCAATGCGGCGATCTCATACATACCTCTCTTTTGAAATGCTTTTTTTCCTGCCTTGATATTACCTTTATACAAATCTCTTAATGTTTTGCCTACAACTACTGAATGATCCAGATAAGCATCGAAGTGTTTTGCACATACTGAAACAAGACCCTGAATAGATATAACAACTTTATCTCCAAGCCCCATTTCTTTGCAGACCTCTGTCGTTATATAAGTATGTACATATTCTGTACCGAAGATATGGATCACATCCGGAGACACTGTTTTGATTATTTCTCGTATACGTATATCTTGTCCACCAAGATTACCTATATGGACTTTTCGTGGCTGGATAGAAAAACTCATGTATTTAATATCAGCAGTTCTTCCCGATATGTTTTTTGAATGTGGAAAAGCTATGGTCAGATCTATATCCTCAGATTCGGAGATCTCATCCGCTAATCTTACCATCCAGCCACAGAATGGATTGACAGTTATACCTATTTTTTTTGCGATTTGAGGAATGGCGATATTGTTGATCCATAATACTCTCATCTTCTATATCTACCTCTCTAAAGAGTAAGAGCTTAGAAATAACTCTTCATACTGTTGCGTGATCTTTTCCCATGTATACTCTTCAGACACACGTTTTTTGGCCTTTTTTCCCAATTTCCTTATCTCTTCTGGTCGCATTATATCTGCTCTATCGATCATCTCTGCCAGATCACTGATATCCTTTTTCCAATATAATGCATTATCTTCTCCTACCTCTCGATTAAAACAAACATCCACCAAGAGATTTAGATCTGTACTCCCAAGAGCTTCGATCAAAGATGGATTTGTCCCTCCTACTGTATGACCGTGTAAATATGCGTACGCATTTTCTCTGATCTTTTTGAGTAATCCCTGATCATATACCGTACCAACAAATTTGATCCTGGGGTCCACTTTATAATGAAAATCTTTTTCAAGTTCTTTTTGAAATCTATCATTTGTTGTGGTGATGATCACAAGATCACGTTTTGTATGGGATCGCATAAAAGCTGGGATAATTATGGAAAAAGAATTTTCCGGCACAAATCTACCCACCACAAGATAATATCCTTTTTTCTTTAATCTATTTTTCCGATACCAATCGATCAATACAGGACTATCATCATTCAATGGACTTTCAATAAGATCCATACCATAAGCGATATGTATTGTTTGTGGATGGTAACATCTATAAGTTGACTGGATATATTTTTCTATATTTTTACTGTCACATATTAGTAGATCGGAGTATCTCACCATCATTTTTTCAGAAAATTTCCAATATTTCCGTATCAATAGATTCCATTTTGCACGGAGCCATTCATGTCCATCAGGATTCAAATATACTTGGCCCCCTAATTTATGGATCACCTTTTGGAAATATCTTGCAAAAGGTCCGATCCTGCATGCCAGGATATATATGATGGGATGTTCAACATGATATTTTTTAATATGTTTTAAACAATACCTTAATGCTGCAATATCATAATAGATGGCCTGAATGGATCCTATATCAGGAACTTTGATCTGAAAACAATGTGCATTATGATATAAAAATTCTTTTTGCTCCCTGCCTTTCCAGGCTATATAATATTGGATCTTTATATTGTCTTGGTGATGTTCTGTTAATTTATCAAGAAAAGTTTCATAACCTCCATAATTCCCACAGCCTTTACTGCCAACTATAAAGATATTCTGTATATCCATTTCATACCCTCGCTTTTAAAGCAAAAAATATCCTCAACATTCATATCTCCCATCTGTAAAAAAATGCGAGCAAATCGCTATCCAAACAATCTACTCGCAGACATAGACCAAAATCTCCTATTTATTTTCAGGAGCATCTCAGACTGAAAGTAACATGATAAACTACAACGATCGGAAGCGTGATCATTCTTCTTTTCTTCTTAACAATGCTATACCGATCCCCATGATCACAAAGATGATAGGAGTACAGATGATCTGTTGATAACAGAAAAAATTATGTAGGAAATAAGCTGTCACTGATGCTGCTGCTCCTGCTAAAAAGGGATGCTCTCTCCAGCTTTTCAAAAAGATATAAAAAGCTGATATAAACACTCCTAAATATGTTATCATTCCTAAGATCCCTACGTTTATCAGACAATTCATCCACTCATTATGGGCACATGCTAATATTGAATCCCCAAAAAAGCCCTGTAGACCTTCCGCATCAAAAGCATAAGCTGCACTGGCGAAAGCATCTGGTCCGCATCCAAACAATTTATCCTTAAAGCTGCATCCTGCAAACATCCTTGCTGCCAATTTCCATGAAAATCCACGATTATTCCCCCATACGTCATCAAAAACAAAGTAACTTACTTCATTTAATGGCGTACCTGTTATCTTTCCTGTGCTGACCATATAGATACAGATGACCACACATAATATAAAGACTGGTATCAACGAATAGAGTACATTACGGATCATCTTGAATCTCTCGATATGTATGTCTTTTTTATCTGCGATGCGTACACACATATATATGACTACAGCTAACATCAGTAAAAATAACGTCGCTATACTCTGTGAGCAGAAAGTTGACAACCCTTCCAATCGGACTGTGTGTTCCGAAAAGACTATCTGAAAGATACCGATCACTTTAAAGGATGCAAGGCACATGATCACTAACTCCCAGAATCGGATGAGATACTCATTAGCCTCAAAAGATAGCCAGAAAAATACCAAAAAACTTCCGCCCAATGCCATGAATGCGCTATCACTATTCTGTGTTACCACAGACCCAAAGGCGATACAGAGGAATGTTCCCCATAGCGTTGACCATCGAGCTTCCCTTTTATACCAATAGCATGCCATACCCAGAGGAAAGATGATACATAAGTAACTTGAATACCAGGTTGCCTGTCCCAGTGTTGATAGGAATAATACTTTTATGTATTCCTCTACTCCAACATACATCCCCAATGGATCTATGTTAAAACGATGCATGATCCCCAATAAAAATACAATTGCAGACGGGATTGCGATGAACCACCAATAACTCCAATGCCATAAAAACCACCGTGATACAAAAAAATATAACAATGCGAACACTGTCTGTGTCATGACTCCCATAAACCAACCATCGTACCCCCAGAATGCGGCATCCCTATAACTGGATAATCCATAAGAGATCCAACAGATAACGATATATGCCAATACAAACCAGTCTGTGGGAAGAGTTTCGTGAAAGATCGATCTGATCGTTAATCCTTTTCTCTTTAGGAACAGATAACAGACATATGACAGGAGCATAACTGGGATAAAGATAGTGTATGCCGTTTTAAAAAAGTCATATTTTGCACTTCCCATATTTGCATATTTATCCTGAAAATAGATGGGATAAAGGACAAAGAGCGCAAATATGAAGATCGCGACCCCACCGATCATAATGGTCTCTGGCAATGTCTCCTGTTGAGATTCTTTCTTTTTCTTGCCTATATCATTTACCTGTGACATATCCAAAATCTCCTTTTGTTTTATAAGCTCTTTATAATACAGGACGCGGCCTTTTCCATGTACTCTATTATAAAGAGATTAGATAACTAAAAATTAAGAATACACACCTATACACCCTAAAGAGATTTTTCTTAAGTCAAGACCCCAGATTAATTTTTCCAATCAAAAAAAGTGCATGACGGTGTTCATTCTCCATCATGCACTCTAAACATATTAAAGATCACTCCGATCTAGATCAAACCCGAGTCAGATCTTTTACCCACAAATATTTTTTATAATGTACATATACTGCTGGAAGTTTGATGATCTCATCCAGATTTATGATAAAATAGACCACAAGCACAGGCAGTCTAAATACAAATGCCGCAAGGAATCCTAACGGCACGGTCACACACCACAAGGTGACTGCATCGCAACAAAACCCAAACCTGGAGTCCCCGCCTGCACAGAAGATCCCGGCGATGGTGACCCCATTGACCGATCTTCCGATCATATAATAAGAACACATAGCCAACATCCATTGTAAATAATGCGCCGACTCTCCGCTCAGATCAGAAAATGTGAGGATACATGGGCGGGACAGCAATATGAAGATACCTGATATGATGCCGAGAAGTATGGACAGACGGCAAAGCATCCCTCCATATTTTTTGCCTTTTCCAGCCTGCCCGCCCCCAGCTCAAGCCCTACCATGATACCGCCGCCGTTTCCAAGCCCGATGCAGAAACAAGCGATCAGGTTTTTTGTGATATTTGCTATGGAATTTGATGCCACCGCATCACTCCCCAAATGCCCCATGATGACAGAATACATAGTAAAACCTATGCCCCATACGATCTCATTTCCCAATATAGGGAGTATATATCTCCAGAAGTCACGCCGCAATCTCTTATCATCTGTGATGATGTTTTTCCAGCGGAGACGTATGTTCTTCTTACCCATTGTCTCCAAACAACACCAGACAACTTCCACGGACCGTGCGATGACAGTGGCAAGCGCCGCACCTGCAATCTCCATTTTAGGAGATCCGAACAATCCAAAAATCAATACTGCATTCAATATGATATTGAGCAGGACTGACACCGAACTGATCACACTGCTCTTGAATGCCCGCCCAGTGTTTTTCAGGACACATAGATAGATCTGCAACATACCTGTCAGCAGATACGCTACGGATATTGTCCGCAGATAGACGGCTCCTTGTCTCATCAGCGCCCTATCATCTGTAAATATCTGCATCAATGATAAAGGGAACAGGAAAGCCGCTGCCACAGCATCCCCTTTTCCCCAATATTGTGCCGCAAGGACGGACAATCCGATCGTCATCGCCGCTAAAAAAAGTTTTGTACAAATGTGATTTGCCCTGCTAATGATACTGCCGATAGGGCGTCCTGTGTGAGTTTCCCCAGCATCAGAGCATCCGAGGCGCTCACCAACGCCAACATAAATTGCTGAAAGGTGATGGGGAGTATGAGTACCAGCAATTTTTTTATAAATTCTTTTTGAGGCTGTAAATTTTTCTGTGTCTATGGAGGAAAAATCCTTCTGGTAGAATCCA
>CANTEW010000039.1 GCA_947652925.1 uncultured Lachnospiraceae bacterium | reverse complement strand
CATTTGAATTTTGTCTTCTTGAATACCCCGAATACCAGGTCATATCCCTCTTCTATCTTTTCCAAAAGCTTATAGATCTGGGAAGGATGCGTCTGCAGATCATCGTCCATGCCGATGATATATTCGCCGGATGTATAATGCAGACCCGCCATGATCGCATTGTGCTGGCCGAAATTACGGGACAGATCCACACCCTTGACAAAGGGATATCTCTCGCTGAGTTTTCGGATCTTCTCAAAAGTATCGTCTTCTGAATGATCATTGACCAGTACAAACTCACATCCATAACCCGGGAGCTTTTCAAATTCTCCTAAAGTCAGCGCCACCACTTTCTCGATAGTCTGCGCGCTGTTGTAACACGGGATCACAATAGAGATCAACACTTGTCTTTGCCCTCGCTTCCTATCGTACTTCTAAACAAACCTCCGCCAGGATCTCTTCCATATATCTCCTGCACTCTTGGACAGAGTCCCCTTTGACGATGACATAGCCTGCTGTGTCACGGCCATCTCTGTATGCCCGTATCTGTCCTTTTGTCTTTACATACAGATCCATCTTCTCGATATGGCTGTTGTCCTGCGTATCAGGGATCTTCACATTTTCCAGTATCCCCGTTTTTTCCGAGATGATCATCTGGGAGACACTGGCGCGGGGTCTTCTCCCTTCCAGCGCGAAATGATCCCTGACCCGCTCTCCCACTGCCTGCCTGCAGAGTATCTCATAATAGTCGATGCCATAATAGATACTCACTGTCTCTGAGAGAAAAGAAGCCCCGGCACGGGCATTTACCTCGATGAGATAGATCTTCCCGTCTTTCAGGAGAAGATCACAGTTAAAAGGCGACGTCCGGATACCCAACGCCTGGAGCGCCCTCACCACTACTTTCCGGATCTCCTCCTGGCCCACTGGGAGGTCCAAAGGCGCCCAATGCCCTACAGAGGTAGGGATCAAAGTCCCATGATACACCTTTGTGCCATATGGCAGGAGAAAGTCCAGCTCACCCTCAGTGATCATCCCCTCCGCACCAAATAACACGCCTTCCAGAAACTCCTCTGCCAGACAATACCCCTGTGCAGACTCTTCCTGGATCGATCCGTACGCTGCCTGCGCCTGTTCCATGGTATCGCAGCGGTAGATCCCCCGGCTCCCCATAAGATCCACAGCTTTTAAGACTGCCGGGAACCCCAGCACATCCAGAGCCTCCTCAAGCTCCTGCCTGTCATGGACCTTCACGGACCTGGCATGGTCTATCCCTGCCTGCGCAAAACTCTCCATGCTCAAAGCCTTATCCGTTGCTCTTACAGCGGCACTCTCCGTGAGGCCTGCCAGATGCATCTCATCACACACTCTCCCCAGGGCGCGCAGGCCTATATCCATCCCGCAGGTGACGATCCCGTCCACCTGATATCTCTTTGCCTGCAAAAGGATCCCCGCAGGATCCGATATATCTGTATGACAACATCCGTCAGCGATCAAAAATCCCGGATGCGCCCCGGGAGTACTCGCCACGATCGTATGATATCCCAGCCGCTCTGCCGCATCGATCAGCGGCATCTGCGCATGCGCGGCTCCCAGCACCATTATTTTTTTCATCTGTATCCCCTTAAATCTATTGACTATCCTGCATAGAAAAGTTAATATATTCCATATATACAGTCTGTTACAGATTATAGCATCATGCAGGGCAGATCTCAACAGCTTTAGGAGTAAAACATATGAAAAAGATCGCGATACTACAGTCAAACTACATCCCCTGGAAGGGGTATTTTGACATCATCAATATGGTAGACGAATTTATCCTCTACGACGACATGCAGTTTACCCGGCGTGACTGGCGGAACCGAAATAAGATAAAAACCCCGGACGGCCTGAAGTGGCTCACGATCCCAGTGATCAGCAAGGGAAGATACACCCAGAAGATCAACGAGACAAAAGTCTCCGATCACAAATGGTGCCAGAGCCATTGGCATGCGCTCACCCTCAACTACAGCAAAGCTCCCTTTTTTAAAGAGTATCAGGAGCGCATCCATGCCATTTACAGAGCATGCGAGACGGAGGACTATCTGAGCCGGATCAACCATCGGTTCCTCACCGAGATATGCGATATCCTGGGGATCCAGACAACGATCTCCTGGTCTTCCGACTATAAACTGCTGGATGGAAAGACAGAACGCCTGGTCGGACTGGTGCAGTCTGCCGGAGGCGACAGCTACCTTTCAGGCCCCGCCGCAAAAGATTATATCGTGGACGCCTGTTTTGAAGAGGCCGGGATCACACTGGAATACATGGACTACAGCGGATACAGAGGATACCCGCAGCTCTTCGGGAGCTTCGAACCGGGTGTCTCTATACTGGATCTGCTCTTTAATACAGGCCCTGACAGCATAAGATACATGAAGAGTTTTCAACAAAAAGGATAGTCAAATGGAAGTCAGATCTGAAAAAAATAAATCTTACATCTTCATCCTCCTCCATCTCAGCCTCTTTTTTTCTTCTCTCAGCGGCGTAGCTTCAAAAACAGCTGCCAAGAGTCCGTTCTTATCAGGGGAGTTCTTTTTCTTTTATGGGCTCGTCCTTTTTATCATGTTCGCATATGCATTGATATGGCAGCAGATCCTAAAGCACACTCCGCTGACGCTGGCCTATGCAAATAAACCCGTATCCCTTCTGTGGGGGATGATATGGGGTTCTCTGTTCTTCAGTGAGAAGATCGATCTGAACATGATACTCGGCTCCCTGATCATCTTTGCAGGGATCTATCTGGTGGTGACAAGTGATGGATAGTTTTTGGGGTTCGGTCATTACATTATCAATATCTGTTTTTATCTCATCTGTCTCTCAGATCCTTTTGAAAAAGTCGGCATCGAGGGACTATACGACAAGGATCAGGGAATATCTGAATCCCTGCGTGATCGGCGCATATATGCTCTTTTTCCTCTCCACGATCCTGACGATGCTGTCTTTACGCTATGTCCCTCTATCCATGCAGCCGATCCTGGAATCCACCAGTTATATCTATGTTTCTGTGATGGGGTATCTTTTTTTGAAGGAGACCTTCAATAAGCGGAAGATCTGCGGTATATGCATCATCCTGACAGGTATCCTGGTCTATTCCCTCTAACGGTCACGTAATGACAAGTCTACGATAAAGGAGACGGATCTCTATGAAGAGAAGAAATAAGATCTCTCTATATATGACGATGGCTTTCCTGGTCCTTTACATCGGACTGCTGATACTCCTCTATCTCTCTGAACATTCGGACAGCAATGCCACGATCCGCACATTCAGCGACGCATTCTGGTACTCTCTGGTCACTCTGACCACAGTCGGATACGGTGACGTGACACCGGTCACACCTCTGGGGCATGCGATCGGCATCATCTTCCTCTTATTTTCTGCCGGCATGATCATGACCGTGCTGGGCGCTGTCATATCCTTTGTGAGCAGCGAGGGCCTCCCTCTCCTCATGCTCCGTTTTCAGAGGAAAAAGGACTGGTACTATTTTGCAGACTACAGTGTGGAATCCAATACTCTGGCCGAAAACATCTACAAAGAAGATCCGGACGCAGTGATCATCTACGGGGAAGAAAAAGACAGCCAGATGGAATACCCCGATCATCCCTGCCTGTTCATCAGCGCTTCCCCGGCTAAGATCGTAGCCTGCAAAAAAAACGTGGGTACAAAGTGCAAAGTCTTTTTCATGAAAGAAAACGATATCGGCGTCAATATCCGTGCAGTCGATATATACAGGCTGCCAGTAGAAGTCTATGCGCGCACAACGAACGGAAAAGATCACCTCTCAGGAAATATAAGATTTTTCCATAGTTATGACTGCTGTGCCAGGCAGTACTGGCGTTCTAGACCGCTGTGCAGTCACGAGACTATGATCGTGATCATCGGATTTGGAAATTATGGACGGTGTATCCTGGAACGGGCGATCATGACGAACGTGGTCTCTGTGGACCAGCATGTGGCCTATCATATCTTCGGGGATCCCAACGGATTCCTTGCCATGCACCGTTCTCTACATAAGACGTTTTCCATAAACGAGTCGTCTGAGACGATCGACTCCCTCCTTTTCCACGATAGGCCCTGGGAAGAACACCACAAGATCCTGGAACAGGCAGACCGTATCATCATCTGCGATGATGTGGAGCAGGATGGATGGAATGTATACTGGAGACTGGAGAGATATTATAAGACGCGCGGACACATTGACCTGCACAGCAACCGGAGAGCGCCCGGCGTATCATTTTTTGGGACTAATAAAGAAATCTATACGCCAGATCAGATCATGCGGACATCACTGGATAAGGCAGCCATCACGATCAATGAGATCTTCCGCAGATCCGTTTCTTATCCTACCCTCAGCTGGGAGGAACTGGATGATCTTCACCGGGAGTCCAAGATAGCCGCCGCCGACCATCTCCTGATGAAGATCCGTATACTCCTGAAAGACGAAAAGATCACCGGATTTACCGCTGATACTGTGGAACAGGCTTATAAAAGATACTGCGAGACAAAAAAGATCCCAGCCATGCAGGATATGTACCGCAGGCTGGATCACATGCGCTGGTTACGCTTTTATTCATTTTATAACTGGTCCTATGGACCTGTACGGGACGATACTGCGAGACAGCACCCGATGCTCTGCCCCTATGGAGACCTGACCCCCGAACAAAAGCGGGAACGGGATGCTGCATGGGAACTTTTAGGCAGTATCTCTGTAGAGCTTTAAATGTTCTCCAGAAAAGAAAACACCCTGCCATAATATGTATCCGGATCCACATAGTTGGACAACCCATGGCCCGCCCCCGGTACAGTCAAAAGCTCCTTCGGCCCGGCCGCCCGCTCATACAGTCCATATACCATAGACGTGGGCACAAAATCATCCGCCTCTCCATGGATAAACAGGACAGGCAGGCGGATCTTCTCCACCTGCTCCAGGGCAGAAGCCTCTTTTAAGTCGTAGCCGCCCCGGAGCTGGAAGATCAGATCCGTCTCATATAAGATAGGGAAGGGACCCACTCCATACCAATCCTCCAATTTCCTCGCAAAGATATCCCACACACTGGTATAGGCACAGTCTGCTATCACAGCTTTTACCTGATCCGGAAGATCCTCCCCGGCTGTCATGAGAGCCGCCGACCCTCCCATGGACTGCCCGTGCAGGACGATCTCTGCCTTCTCATCCAGAGAGATGATATGATCGATCCACTGCATGATATCCAGGCGGTCTGTCCAGCCCATGCCGATAAAGTCCCCCTCGCTCTCCCCATGGCAGCGCAGATCCGGAGCCAGTACCCAATAGCCCCGGGCTGCATATTCTGCGCCTATGTATTCCATCTCTTCTTTTTTCCCTGTATAGCCGTAGCCATGGAGCAGCAGCGCCCATCTATGGCTCCTGGCACTGCCCGGATAGATATTTGCGGCCAGCGTATACCCATCGTGGGAGACCAGGGATACCTTTTCCGGCTCCACTTTCGAGAGCCATGCCTGTCTTTTCCCATAAGCTTCCGCCATATGTCCCTGCGTCTCGTCATCGATCACATAGGAAGCTTCCACATCCGCCTCCACACTGGCGTACGCATCGTTCTCCCATATACTTTCTTGGGGCCGGCAGAGAGCCATGTCGATCAAAACATTCCCCAGCCAGCAAGTGACCGCTGCCGCCGCCAGCAGCAGACAGACGGACAGTCCTATGACGATCTTCTTCCATTTTCTTCCTTTGTGTCCCATCATCCGATCCCAAACCTCAAATATCATTAAATTACAGCAAATTTACAGATAAAAGATGGATACATCCCAAAATAAGCGTTTTAAGGGGTCCGGGTGAGATCCGTGATCCCCCGGACTCCTTAAAACACTTTCTGAAAAGCAGGTATCCTGTTATCTGTAGATCCACGGTGATCAAGAGGTATTTTAAGTTTTAAAACACACTCTGATCCACGATACGATAATACGTCCTGGCCGTCAGCGCATAGATGGCCGCATATACAAGTGCAAAACATCCAATGGTCCCAAGTGTACACACCGCGAAAAGTCCAGTGTTATACAAGTTCATCATCGCCAACAGCCTCTTCATGAGCGGAAAAGCAAACCCGATGTGTATCACAGCTGTGACAAGAGGCAGGAAAAACACCATCAGGATCTGACTGCTGATCGACCTTTTCACTTCCCGCTTGCTCATGCCCACTTTCTGCATGATCTCGAACCGCTGTCTGTCCTCATACCCTTCGGAAAGCTGTTTATAATAGATGATCAGTGCCGTCGCCATCAAGAACAAAAGACCTAAGAAGATCCCCAGGAAGAACAGCCCTCCATAGGTACTGTAAAAAGACATCCGGTCATACTCCCTGGCTGCCACCCGTACATGGGCAGGCTCCTCAGATACCTGTGATACCTGGGCGCGCAGCTGCTCTTCCGCTTTTACACGGACATCCGGATCTCCCGGCAGATCGTAATCTTTCTGGTATATGATGCCCCCTGATGCAGGATCTTCCCGCGCGATACTCTCCAGTGTCCCCACACTGTCCACCACCAGATAATAGTCATCTATCTGCGGGTTCCCGACTTTGATCTCAGTAAAGAGTTCCTCTAATTCCTCTGTGATCTCCCACTTTTTCCCGCCGATGGACAACTCTTTCCTTCCATCCATCCCTTTTTTGTTGGTAAAAAGGAGCGCCTGGCCCGGATCCAGCGTACGGGCTTCCCCCATACAGGCATTATAATCCTCCAGCGGTATAAAAGCAACCCCGGCGATCTTTTCCATTGCATTGGCCGGATACTCATCCCCGGACAGGATGTCCATCTTATCCCCCTTGTCCAGGACTACCATCTGTATGCTCCTGTAGACGGTGATATCTTCCGGCTCCAGATCCCAGTTTTCCAGCACCTGCGCCTCAACCTCCTGCACTTTGCTGAAGCCTTCCTCATCTGTCTCATAGGCAGATAAACTCACTTCACGGGGATATCTCCCTGTGATAATCTCTTCCCGTCCGATATACAGGCAGACTGTCGTTGAGATCAGCAGCAGGACGCCTGTGGACAGGATACATATATTTGCCAGACCCACCGCATTTTGCTTCATCCGGTAGATCATGCCGGAGACAGCCGTAAAATGCTTCGTCTTGTAATAAAATCCTTTGCAGTCCTTAAGGAGTTTCAAGACCGCCACGCTCACTGCCACGAACAGACAGTAGGTCCCCACCATCACCAGGATCACAGCCGCAAAGAAATACGACAGCGCCGCCATCACCGACTCTGTGGTCACCGCGATCCAATAACCGCCCCCCAGACACAGGATGCCTATAAGGACCAGCAGCCACCGGGTCTTCGGCTCCTTCTCCCCCATGCTGCTCCCACGCAGGAGTTCCACAGGATCCGCCATATGGATCTGCCGCAGGTCGTTCAGATAAGTGAGCAAAAAGATCGCGCCAAAAAGCGCAAGTGCATTGACCACAGACCTCACAGATATGAAAAATCCCAGCGCCACAGGGAAAGAGAGCAGTTTCATGAGGAACAGGAAGATCAACTTACTCCCCAGGATACCGAGACCGATACCCAAGAGCAGGCTCAAGGCCGCATTGATCAAAGTCTCGTATAACAACATCCGTCCGATGTGCTTCTTCTCCATCCCCAGGATGTTATAGAGCCCCATCTCTTTTTTCCTGCGTTTCATCAGGAAACTGTTGGTATAGAACAGAAAGATCACGGAAAATATAGCGATGACCCATGTGCCCATCCCCATGATCGTCTTCACATTCCTGGCGTCAGGCATCTGATCCATCCCCGGGTTCAATGTGAGAAAACTCATAAAATAATACATCATCACAGAACAGATACAGGTAAGCAGATACGGCAGGTAAGTCCTCTTATTTTTCTCCATATTCTGGAGCGCCAGACGGAAATAGAAACCTTTACGCATGATGATCACCGCCTGTCGCCAGCATCCGCAGGGTATCGGAGATCATCCCGTACATCTCCTCATCCGTCTTCTCCCCGCGGTAGATCTGATGGAAGACCTGCCCGTCTTTGATGAACAGGATCCGCTCTGCACAGCTGGCCGCCATGACGCTGTGGGTGACCATCAAGATCGTCTGCCCTTTTTCATTGATCTTTTGGAAAACCGTCAGAAGATCCCCCGCCGCCCGGGAATCCAAGGCCCCCGTGGGTTCATCGGCCAGGATCAGCCGGGGCCCGGTGATCAGCGCCCGGGCGACTGCTGCCCTCTGCTTCTGGCCGCCGGATACTTCATATGGGAATTTGCGCAGGATCTCCTGGATCCTCAGCTGCTGGGCGATCGGGTGCAGCCTGCTCTTCATGTTCTGATAAGATTCCCCGGCCAGCACCAGCGGCAAGTAGATATTATCCTGGATATTAAAGGTATCCAGCAGATTGAAATCCTGGAACACAAACCCCAGATTTTTTCTCCTGTAGGCGGCGATCTCTTTCTCTTTGATCATAGACAGGCTCTTCCCATCCAGGACCACCTGCCCTCTGGTGGGCCTGTCAAGAGCGGCTAAGATATTGAGCAGCGTAGTCTTGCCGGAACCGCTCTCCCCCATGATCGCCACATACTCTCCCTCCTCGACCTGGAAACTCACGTCGGTGAGCGCCTGCACCTGATTCCCGCCAAAACGGGTCGTGTATACTTTCTGGATATGTTCCACTTCCAATATGGACATGACTTGTATCCCTCCTTCTTTTTTTACTGTAGACAGTATAACAGAAAAAGAGAGCCGCCTGCCTTAGTTTTGGCTTACAGTTCAGTGGGATATCTTACTATATTGTAATGTTTGGGGAAATAAAGGTTGCCGA
Organism: uncultured Lachnospiraceae bacterium; assembly: GCA_947652925.1. Classification (GTDB taxonomy): domain Bacteria; phylum Bacillota; class Clostridia; order Lachnospirales; family Lachnospiraceae; genus MGBC164599. The sequence goes on along the minus strand of CANTEW010000039.1, from coordinate 17,541 downwards.
TCCAAACGGTGGATCGTATAATTAAGATACAGATTTTTACAGACAACGATAAAGACATTATACGGTGATCAGGAAAGGAGCATCTATGGGTGGATTTTTTGGTGTAGCAGCAAAACGGGACTGTGTGTTAGAACTTTTTTACGGCATTGACTATCATTCCCATCTTGGAACGAGACGAGGCGGTATGGCGACTTACGGCGAGGCCGGGTTCAACCGGGCGATCCACAATATCGAAAACTCCCCCTTCCGCACAAAATTTGACCGGGACGTGGCGGAAATGAAGGGATATCTGGGCATCGGCTGTATATCTGATTTTGAACCACAGCCCCTCCTGATCCAATCCCATCTGGGGAGCTTTGCCATCACGACTGTGGGCAAGATCAATAATTTCGACAGACTTCTGAAAGAGATCTACAAAGACGGCCCCGCCCATTTCCAGGAAATGACCAACGGGCAGATAAATGCCACCGAACTGATCGCAGCCCTGATATGTAAGCGGGACAGCCTGGTGGAAGGCATCCGGTATGTACAGGAAGTCGTGGATGGTTCTATGACCCTTCTCCTGATGACAGATGAAGGCATCTATGCGGCAAGGGACCGTTACGGACGGACGCCCTGTGTGATCGGACAAAAAGAAAATGCCTACTGTGTCTCTTTTGAGAGCTTCGCTTACATCAATCTGGGCTACAAGGACTATAAGGAATTGGGTCCCGGCGAGATCGTGCGCATCCAGCCGGACGGTGTGGAGACATTGGTCCCCGCAGGGAAAGATATGCGCATCTGCTCTTTCCTGTGGGTCTATTACGGCTATCCCACCTCTTCCTACGAGGGCGTCAATGTGGAACAGATGCGCTATACATGCGGCAGTATGCTGGCCAAACGGGATGGGGACACGGTAGAGCCGGACATCGTAGCCGGAGTGCCGGATTCCGGCATCGCCCACGCCATCGGCTATTCCAACGAGTCGGGGATACCCTATGCCCGTCCTTTTATCAAATATACACCCACCTGGCCCCGTTCCTTCATGCCCACGGACCAGGGCCAGCGTGAGCTGATCGCACGTATGAAGCTGATACCGGTGCAGTCCCTGATCCATGATAAGAGGCTGCTCCTGATCGATGATTCCATCGTGCGGGGGACCCAATTGCGGGATACGACAAAATTCCTGTACAGCAGCGGAGCGAAGGAAGTACATGTGCGTCCGGCCTGTCCGCCCCTGGTCTACGGATGCAAGTTTTTGAACTTTTCCCGCTCCAGATCGGAGATGGAGCTGATCACCCGCCAGGTGATCAAAGAGCAGGAAGGCGATAACGTCTCCCAGGAAGTACTGGATGAATACACAGATCCCTGCTCCTGCCGCTACGCAAAGATGCTGGATGAGATCTGCAAGCGGCAGAATTTCACTACTCTGCGCTACCACCGCCTGGACGATCTCCTTGCCTCCATCGGACTGGATCCCTGTAAGGTCTGCACATATTGTTTTAATGGAAGAGAATGATCCATATAAAAAACCGGGGACAAAGATCTCGTTTTGATCCCTGTTCCCGGTTTTTACCTATATGATCTCTATCTTATATTTCCTCAGCCAATGATCCACCTGGAGCATATAGGCCAGCATCTGCGGCCCGGCCATCAACTGTCCATACCAGGGTTTTCCGTAATCGGAAGGACTCTCCACAAATGCATGGACTTTCTTCGTATCCAGCAAGGTACGGATGGGGGCTGACGGATCTGCCAGGACTTCTTTCAGGCGGTCGCCCAGCATCTTCTCATATGTGGGATCATAAGTTTTCGGATAGGGGCTCTTCCGCCTCCACAAGACCTCTTTCGGGAGCAGCCCCTCTCCCGCATGGCGCAGCAGTCCTTTCACGATGCCGTCGGGACACTTCATCTGCCAGGGTATATTGAACACATATTCCACGATACGGTGATCGGCCAGGGGGACTCTGGCTTCCAGGCCGTTGTACATACTGGTGCGGTCCATCCGGTCCAGGAGCGTGACCATGAACCATCTGAGATTCAGATAGGCGATCTCCCGCCGTCTTTTCTCTTCCGGGGTATCTTCCGGCAGGACAGGCGTCTCGCAGATCGTCTTTTCATAAGCAGCGCGGGCGTATCTTTCCATGGGGAGGCTTTCGATCAGATCCTCTGACAAGAGCGCCTGCCGGGACTCCATGCTCATGGACCAGGGAAAAGCAGCTGTCTGAAAAGCTTTTTGATCATGGAACCAGGGATAGCCCCCGAATATCTCATCCGCACATTCCCCGGTCAGTACCACTTTATCATATTCTGTCACTTTCGAACAAAAATAGAGCATGGAAGATTCCACATCCGCCATACAGGGCAGATCCCTGGCGTCCACCGCCTGATAGAGACAGTCCAGCTGGTCCTGGTTGCTGCATTCCAGGAAGCGATGGTCCGTCCCCGCATAAGCCACCATCTGCTCTGCATAGGGGCGATCCTGGCTGGGCTGGAAACGATTCGCCTTAAAATATCGATCGTTGCCAACGAAATCAAAAGAATACGTGTGCAATGTCTTCCCCTGTTTTTTCAATTCCTTCGCGCAGATCGCCGTGACCAGGCTGCTGTCCACGCCTCCGGAGAGAAATGTACTGATGGGGATATCGGACAGCATCTGTTTTTTTACAGCATCTTCTACCAGCCAGGCCGTTTTTTCCACCGTCTCCTCCATAGTGTCTTCATGGGGACGGCTCTCAAGCTTCCAGTAAGCCTCCGTCCTGCAGCGGTCCCGGCCGCAGATGAGACAATGCCCGGGGAGTACTTCCCTGATATCTTTGAATACTCCTTTGCCGTAAGACTTTGCCGGGCCAAGGGCGAAGATCTCGCACAGACCGTCCTGGTCAAGGAGGGGCCGGATGCCCGGGTAAGCGAACAGCCCTTTGATCTCTGAGGCAAAAACGAGCGTCCCTCCCTGGATCGTATAAAACAATGGTTTCACGCCCAGACGGTCGCGGAACAGACAGATCTCTCCTGAAAAAGAGTCCCACAGGGCGATGGCGAAGATCCCGTTGAGTTTTTTCACATAATCTTTCCCATACATCATATACCCCGTCAGGATCACTTCCGTATCGCTGGTCGTCCTGAATACAGTTCCTTCCTGCAGGAGTTCCTCTTTCAGCTCGTTCATATTGTAGATCTCGCCGTTGAAACTGATGGCACATTCCCGTCCCTGCATTTTTCTCACCATCGGCTGCTGCCCGGTGACAAGATCTATGATCTCCAGACGCACATGGGCCAGGCCGCAGGATCTGTCCAGATAGATCCCCTCGTTATCCGGTCCCCTGCGCTCCTGCGCCCGGTTCATGGCATCCAGGATATGATGCCATTTGGGAGCCTGCGCCGTATAGTCTGCATGAGGATCATAAAAACCGGCAATTCCGCACATTTTCCATACTCCTTATCTATATATTATGAGATATCATATCATCCGATGATCGGCTGATACTGCCTTCCTTCCAGCGCCGCCTCGAGAGCGGGGATGAGCAGTTCTGTATGGGCGATCATAGAATTTGGTTTTGTCTTGGGGTTATCCTGGCCAAATGGGATGAAATATATATTCTTGGCATTTAAGAGGAGCCCGATATTCTTCATGTTCATACCCAGGGCGTCGTTGGTGGAAATGGAGATCAGCAGAGGTTTATTATTCCTGAGATGTGCTTTCGCCGCCATCAGCACCGGCGTATCTGTGATACCGTTGGCAAGCTTCGCGATGGTGTTGCCTGTACAGGGGAATAGGACCAGGATATCCAGCAGGCTCCCCGGACCGATCGGTTCCGCCTCGGGGATGGTCATCATGGGCTTATTGCCTGTCATCTCCTCTGCCTTTCGCACAAAATCTTTCGCCCTACCAAAACGGCTGTCAAAAGTCCCGGATGCATCCGAAAAGATCGTCTGCACCACAGCGCCTTCCGCCACTAATCTCTCGAGCTCCTTGAATGCTTTTTCATATGTGCAAAAAGAGCCGGTAAAGGCTACTCCGATATGCTTTCCTTTTAAAGTCATCTCTTTCACTCCTTCAAGATCCTATCTATAACTTCTTTTATTGCCCCGGCCGACGAGGAAGGCGCATACTTCCCCGGAAGACCCGGACATAAAACAGACGAGAGCCCCAGCTCCTCAGCCGCCGCGTGATCGATGCCGCCGGGGGCAGAGGCGATATCGACGATCGTGACAGACCGTTTCATCTTTCCAAGAGTCCTTGTATCCACCACCAAAGAGGGGATCGTATTGAAAACAAAGTCAAAGGCACTGGCACACTCCCCAAATGCCTCCAGATCACCTGCCTGATCGGCAATGAGAGCCGCCTTTGCACGTTCATCCGCCTGATCAGAGACTGCATAGACATGGCAGAACATCCCTTTTAGATAAGCGGTGAGCGTACTGCCGCATTTTCCATATCCCAGGACTGCACAGGAACTGTGGTGCAGATTGACGGGACTCCTCTTGATAGCCTCGCAGACAGCTCCCTCCGCTGTTGCCAGAGTATTGAACAGAGCGAGCTGCGTATCTTCCATCAGGTCATAGACGCGCACTCCCTTCTCCTCAGCCTCCTTCCGGAAATCTCCCGGTATACATCCGGCAAAAAATGCCTGGCCTGGGCTTAAATGATCCAAGATCTGATCTATCCGTAAAGCCTGCTGGGGAGCAGACTGCAAAACATTCCCGTTCTTACCGAAGGGGATCGGGCATATGATATAGGGAGCTGCACTGCAGACTTCCGACAATGTATCTATACAATGTCCCTTATCCGTCGCTTGGCAGAGTGCATGATGGCAGACTTGTTTCCCACTCTGCACAAACATCTCTACAAGATATACCTGACGCATATCACCGCCAATGACCGCAAGATCGTGATCGTAACATGGGGACTTCATCTATAAAAACTCCTAAAAAGCAAGTTTATTTATGATATGCATAAGACCGGAGATATGTTATATCACTCCGACGGTCAGATACTGATACTCCATCCGGACAGAGTCAGGATCCTGCTCTGACTGGCTAGCAATACAACACCATAAGAAGAGCGGACCCAAAAAGCCCGCTCTCCTGCCTTATCTATCTTATCGATCCTTTATCCCTCATGATCCATACAGAGCCTGGTCTTTGTATAAGGCCGCACCCGGCTGTCCGCTACTTTCACATGCTCCGGATGGACCGCATACGCCTTCAGAGCCCCTTCATCTGTAAACGTGGAATCCAGCATGACATCCGCATTGGAAGAACTCAATCCATCGATCTGCACATAGATATCCAGAAGCCCCGGGATCTTTCCCCGCAGTCCTTCCAGGCCCTGCTTGATGCCGGCTTTTATCTCTTGCTTTTCTTCCTGTGAAAGCCCATCTTTGAGCTGCCATAAGATCATGTGTTTTACCATATTCCCTCCTGACCTTTAGATCCCAAACTCTGACAACACAAGTCCTTCATTCCGATCCAGGGTCATCCCCACGCTCCACGCATTGACGAACAAGAGCAAGGGGTTCCCCTTCAGATCAGTGACCCTCTTCATATCGGATGTGCCTATGATCTTCTTCACATCCACCTCATCCGGGTTTGCGATCCAGCGCAGGTGTTCATAGGGAAGGTTCTCCAGTATGATCTCCACATTGTATTCATTCTGCAGGCGGTATTTGAGTACGTCAAACTGCAGGACGCCCACCACGCCCACGATGATCTCTTCCATACCGGAATCCAGCTCCTGGAAGATCTGGATGGCTCCTTCCTGCGCGATCTGGCCGACCCCTTTGGTAAACTGTTTCCTCTTCATAGTATCCACCTGCCGCACCCGTGCAAAATGTTCCGGGGCAAAAGTGGGGATACCCTCATAGGCAAATTTTTCACCCGGTTTACAGACCGTATCGCCGATGGAAAAGATCCCCGGGTCGAACACGCCGATGATATCCCCCGCATAGGCCTCGGACACCACATGCCTGGACTCGGCCATCATCTGCTGGGGCTGGGACAGGCGCATCTTCTTGTTCCCCTGTACATGGTATACCTCTTCAGCGTGATCAAACCTTCCCGAACAGATGCGCATAAAAGCCAGCCTGTCTCGATGGGCTTTGTTCATATTGGCCTGGATCTTAAATACAAAGGCCGAGAAGTCGTCCCCCATGGGATCGATCTCCCCTTTATCTGACATCCGGGGCAGGGGCGGTGCTGTCATAGCCAAAAAATGTTTTAAAAATGTCTCCACGCCGAAGTTTGTCAGAGCCGAACCGAAAAAGACCGGGGACAGTTCCCCTTTGTCCACCAGCGCCTGGTCAAATCCCACACTGGCGCCGTCCAGCAATTCTATCTCTTCTGACAACGTACTTTTTTGCTCCCCGTCAAGGATGTCCAGCAGATGGGGATCGTCCAGCGCGATCTCCTCGCCTGTCCCCTCCCGGGTCCCTTTCAATGTGTCTGAGAATGTAAGTACCCGTCCAGTCTGACGGTCATAGACGCCCCGGAATCCTTTGCCGGAACCGATCGGCCAGTTCACCGGACAAGTAGCGATCCCCAGTTCTTTCTCGATCTCATCCAGAAGATTGAACGTATCATTGGCATCTCTGTCCATCTTATTGATAAAAGTGAAAATGGGGATATGGCGCATGACGCAAACTTTAAAGAGCTTACGGGTCTGCGCCTCCACCCCTTTGGAACCGTCGATGACCATCACCGCAGAGTCGGCGGCCATCAAGGTCCTGTATGTGTCCTCGGAAAAATCCTGATGCCCCGGGGTATCCAATATGTTGATACAATAATCATCGTAGTGGAACTGCAGGACGGAAGAAGTCACAGAGATACCCCTCTCCTTCTCTATCTCCATCCAGTCAGACACCGCATGTCTCGCTGTCGCTTTCCCTTTCACAGATCCGGCCAGGTTGATCGCACCGCCATAGAGCAGGAATTTCTCGGTCAACGTGGTCTTCCCGGCATCCGGGTGGGATATGATCGCAAACGTGCGCCTTTTCTCAATTTCTTTGGTATATTTTGGCACCGTAAACCTCCTGTATCTCCCTTTTCTTTACAACGTTTCCATTCTATTACACAGAAAACAGGCTGTCAAGGCGCAGATCCCTATATCTTTTATCATGCACTGATCATTCCGATGCCTGGCTCAAAGGCGTGATGACGATATTCTCCGGTGCGACTTCTGTCTTACGTTTTACGATGTCCTCGATCTGTGCCCGAGATGCATCGTCCAGCTGGTCATCCGGTACCACCACATCCGCGCTGTTCCCAGTCAGGTTCACCACCACATCCGGGAACCCTTTGGATTCCAGCAGGACCTCTGCCGCTGATTCTCTCTCGGCAGTCTCCGATAAAGTCACCATACTGGACACTGCCTCCGCTTTTTGTTCTTCAGATACATCCGGGTTGTCAATGATCTGCATCAGGTTTTCTTTATTCTGGGAACGCACCTGTTCACGGCTGATCTTCGCCTGGGCTGCAAACCCTGTAGAGCCTGTGAGGACTGCCTCCCCCGGGGTATCCGTACTCACATCCTCCTGCTCCTCTCCGCTCTCGGAAGTGCCTTCAGGTGTGGCTGTATTGTCTGTATCCGTATCTCCATCTGTATCTCCTGTCCCATCCCCTGCCTCTGGTGACGTTGTGGGAGAACTCTGCGCTGTCGTGCCAAGGCTGTTTTCTTCGATCAGCGCTGTCTCGTCGCTCACATCGTAATCCAGGCTCTCGATATCTTCTATGATATCATCCTCCAGGATATTGCTGTCCGCAGTTTCTGTGCTGGCTTCTTTCATCCCGAAATCCGTATCGGAAAAACTCAGATAGCCTGCCACGGCGATCATGATCGCCAGAGCCGTAATGATCACTTGATTTTTCTTGAAAACTTTCTTCACTTTCCTCTCCTTTTTTTATTTCATCTTCATTACTTTAATCTTATGGGCTTCCACCTGAAATAATGCCACAACTGCCTCCTGAATATTTCGCACGACCACAGGATCATCCCCTCCCTGGGCAACGATCAGCACTCCTTGTATAGAGACTGCCGGACTCTGTGTAGAAAATGAAGTGATGTTGTCGGAAGACTCTTTGAGCATCAGCATCACACGCACCTCTCCGATCCCCTCCACCTGCAGTAACAATCCCTCTAACTGCTGCTCCAGGGCCGCTTTCTCCGGCATGACCTGGGAAGCCGTGCCGGAAGCTGTATATGTATCTTTATTCTCCACACTCTTGGATGATGCCTGCTCCTTGACCGTTTTCGTCGGTATCGCCATCACCAGCAGGAGCAGTCCCAGGAGCAGCAGGACCAGCCATTGTTGTTTATCCCATGTTTTCAAAGAAAAGCTCCACTTTTTCTCCTGTGATCTCGTAGGCTCCTGCCAACTCATGTTCCACCCTCTCTCTCATCTGGATATTTTCCGCGCCGGACAGCCATACCTGCACCCATGCCACATGCAGGCCCTGATCACTGTCCTCCATCTCCACCTGGACCCGGACTTCCAGTACCTCGCAGCTCCCTTCCAATATGTCCTCCAGGGATCCCCGTATCTGCCCAGCGATCTCCTGCTCATAGGCCCGCATATAATATTCTCTGGCCGTCTCCTCCCCCTGCATCTGCCCCCACTCAGACTGAAGGAACTCCTCCTCCAGCATCTTTTTGTGGAAGAGTCCGTCCATCCGCTCTTCCAGATGTAATAGATTTAACAGGGGGGACGCTACGATCAAGATCAATAAGATCCCCATGAAAGAACGGATATATCGCCCATACTGGGCATTGGGCATGATGTGCATCAGGGCGGTCAGGATGATATAATAGACTGCCAGGTTCCGCGCCCATTGGTAAACCTCCTGCGCCATTTCATCCACCTCCAAAAGATACAGCCAGGACCGCTATGGTGATCAGACAGAGCAATTCTGTTGTAAATAAGATCTTCAAGAGCAATCCGCATCCCTCTCCCATGATCCCCAGACAACCCACCAGCCTCTTGTCCGATATGGGCTGTGCCAAAGCTGCCGCCAGTCTATACAAAAACGCGCAGATACCATACTGGATCAGCGGGGAGACGCCCCAGACCAGCAAGATCAAAACGAACGCCACCCCCAGGCAATTGCGCACCAACACAGCGCTGGCCAGCACGATCTCCGTCACCGCGTTCAGCGCATTGCCCACCCCCGGGATCGCGCTGGCCGTTTTCCCAAGGGCTGTCCGCCTCAGGTTGTCGATCACCGGCGCCACCAGTCCCCGGATCACCTGCATCCCCACCACCACGCCCATCATCGTCTTCATGGCCCATTCCACCAAAGTACGGAACAGATCCGCCAGCTTGCTCAAGACCGCTTCCTTCGACAGACCGTTGACCATCTCCAAAAGTACATAAAGACCTGTACAGGGCAGTATAAAAGCCAGGATCGCCCACTGCGCCACAGTCACCAGCATCAAGACCATCTGGTAGAACATAGCTGCGCTGGTCACGCCCGAAGAAGCGGCCACAGCCAGGTAATAAGCCGGAGCCAGTCCTTTCATCAACTCCAAGAGCCCGGCGATCCTCTCCTCCAGCTGCCTGCTCAGACTGTAGAACCCGTTCAGCAGCAGGGTGAACAACAGAAGGTAGACAATGTAAAACCCCATCTCCCCCACCTGCCCCCGGTCAAAGATCTGAGAAAAATTCGTGAACAGGGCGGCCAGGAGGACCAGGATCAATGCCTGCGCCACCAGTCTCTTCTGTCTGGCAAACTGGGAAAAGAAGATCTGCCAGACCATCTCCAGAACTTTCTCTTTATTGAGCGCCTCTCCCCCAGACATCAAGTTCTGTACCGCCTGCACCAGAGAAAACGTATCCTCTCCCAGCATCTGGTCCACCATCTGCTGGATCTCATCCAACTGCATGTCCTCCAGAAGCTCCTGGGCAGCCTGTCCCCCTCCGTCCTGCCCTGTCCCGCTCCCATAGACGAAAAAGACCGGGCAGACAGAGAAAAGGACCATCAGACAGACTCCAAGAGACCATTTAAACCTCCTCATGTCAAAAATCCATGGATGGTCTCAAGGAGCGCCAGCAGGATCGGCATGCTCACAGCCATGATCGCCAGCTTACTGAACATCTCGATCTGACTCCCGATGGCTCCATATCCGGCGTCTTTACAGATCCCGGAAGAAAACTCGCCGATATACGTGATCCCTACCATCTTCAGGAGCGTCTCCACATACCCGCTGTCCATGGGCAGGTACGTCTTCAGGCTCAAGATCGAATCAAACAGATAACGGATCTTCCCCACCGCCAGGAACAAGATCGCAATACCCACGCCAAAAGACACATAGAAGCTGTATTCTGGCTTATTCTCTTTTAATAAAAACCCAAGGACCACGCCTCCGATCCCCAACAGGGAGATCCTGACAATATCCATACCTTTCCCCCATCATAATAGGAACAGATTCTTGATAGTCTCAAACAATTCATAGATATAGGGCAAAAGCCAGAACAAAACGATCAAAAGTCCCGCCAGACTGATCAAAAAAGCCTGCTCGTCCCTCCCGCTATGCTTGAGTACCTGGCTCAGCATGGACACCAGGATGCCCACCGCGGCGATCTTAAATATGATACTTACTTCCACGGACTCCTCCATTTTCCTGTACACCAGGACCTTCAGATCAGCAGGAGTACCAAAAACAGGCCCCCCATGATCCCCAAGCTCCTGCTGAGCTTCTGTTTGCCGGGGATACTCTCTCCTGTAGCCTTGATCTCCTGCCCCAGTTCCTGCAGATACAGATCTATTGTCCTAAGCTGCATATCTTTATCCAGATAACCCAAAAAAGCACCCATCTGCATAAGTGCTCCTTTGTCTTTCGCTGTTAAGGCTGACTGCTTTAAGTTCCCCTCCACTTCTTCCTGGAAAACCTGCTGAAAGCTTTTATCCGGGTATCCGCTCAATCTGTCGGCCACCTCCTCCAGAAAACGAGAAAAAGGTTCCGGCATTTTTCTCCCGATAGAAGCCAAGGCTTCTGGCAGCGCGGCACATCCGTAAGAGATCTCCCCTTTAAGGAGGATCGTCATACGCTCCAGCTGCCGGAGCTGCTCAAGACGTCTCCCCAGCCGGAGACTGTAAGAAAATCCGATTCCTGCACTGGCGGCCACCACCAGGACAGCCCCCAGTATCCGGATCAACCTCCCCTCCCTTCCTGGTACAGACATGTCCCTCTCCGGTCAAAGACAGCCCGCACTTCTCCGGCCCGTCGACGGCTCTGCAAGAGGATATAACGCTCAAAGATCTGCTCATCCATCAACTGCGCGAACAATGGCTTTTGCTGCAGATCCTGGATAGAATCCCCATGTACCGTGGCCATCAGTTTCGCACCGCAGTGTATCACCGCTCCGATCGCATGGATATCCCTGTGGTCCCCGATCTCATCCACGGCCACCACAGCCGGGGACATAGAACGGATCAGCATCATCATCCCTTCTGCCTTGGGACAGCAGTCCAATATATCTGTGCGGATGCCCAGATCGTTTTGAGCCACACCCTGGTAACAGCCTCCGATCTCGGAACGCTCGTCCACTACCCCCACCGTCATCCCCGGATGGGAACTGTCCCCATCGGACAACTGCCGGATCATATCCCGCAGCATCGTGGTCTTCCCACACCGGGGCGGAGAGATGATCAGCGTATGATAGATACTGTCCTCTGCACGGACATAGGGCATGACAAAAGAAGCACATCCCTTTACCTGATGGGACAGTCTCACATTGATGTAGGAGATATACTTCAGCCCCCGTATATGGTCGCCGTCCATGATCACTTTCCCGGCGATCCCCACCCGGTGGCCGCCCTGTATGGTGAGATACCCCTGACGGATCTCCTCCTCGTAAGCATACAGAGAATAGCCCGCGATATGTTCCATCGTCTCCCGGATATCATCCCCGGTCACACAATATGCCTGTCCCCGATCCCTGGTCAATGTCCCGCTCTGTCCCAGGAAGACCTCTTCTCCCCTGTATAAGATCATACAGGGGCTATGTACCCGCAGCCGGATCTCATAAACCCGTTCATAGTCGAGAGGATCTTTTTCCAACCGCCTGCGGATATTACCGGAAAACAGCCGGACGATCTGTCTTGCATCCATTGTCCCCACCTGCCTTTCACATGTACTACTAAAATATATATGAGGACGATCCTCTTTTCATTACTCTAGAGCGTGTTTTAAAGCCTAAAATACTCCATGATCATCGCAAATTTACAGATAATAGTGCATCTTAAAAATGCTTTATGTCAACCGCGCGTCACGGTTTGTGGCGCACAGTCGTCATAAAGCATTTTTAAGACACGCTCTGGGTATCAGATGTTTTCGCTTACCAATGGTACGGATGATAGATCATTCGGTGGGGATTTTTATTTAAGGAGAAACAATGTCCTTCTCCAACTGCTCCAGCTTCTTTTCCGCATCCGCCAGAGAATCTCCCTTCACCCCAAAATAATATTTGATCTTCGGTTCTGTGCCGGAAGGACGGACGCAGCACCAGGCATCTCCTTCCAGTTCATAATAAAGCACATCGGATCTGGGAAGCCCCGTAGCCGTGACGGCGCCCGTCTGCATATCTTCACGCCTGTCCGCCCGATAGTCGCGCATAGCCAGCACTGTATGGCCTCCCAGAGTCTTTGGGGGTTCTTCCCTGAGACGTTGCATCCTTTCCTGGATCTGCCTGGCCCCATCTACGCCTTTTAAAGTGATCGTGGCCAGTCCTTCTCTGTAGAAACCATACTTTTCATACAGCCCCATCATAGCGTCCCACAGAGTCTTTCCCTGTTTCTTATGATAAGCGGCCACCTCGCACAAGAGCATCACCGCCACACATGCGTCTTTATCCCTGGCATAAGTCCCAGCAAGACAGCCATAACTCTCCTCCATGCCGAAAACATAGCCGTGTGTCTGCTGCTCCTCAAACAACCGGATCTGCTCCCCGATGTATTTAAAACCAGTCAATACTTCGATGAGCGCTGCGCCGTACTCCTTTGCCACCGCCTTCGCCATATCCGTTGTCACGATCGTCTCCACAAAAGCAGGATCTTTCGGCAAAGTCCCCATCTTAGACCGCTCCCGCAAGAGATATCCTCCTATGAGCACACCGGACATATTTCCGGTAAAACTGATATATCTCCCGCTCCCGGCTTCTTTTACATACACACCCAGGCGGTCTGCATCCGGATCCGTAGCCAGCACAAGATCCGCATCCACCTTCCGGGCCAGCTCCAGGGCCAGCGTCCAGACATCGGCATCTTCCGGATTGGGATAGGCCACTGTGGGGAATGCACCGTCCGGCGCTTCTTGTTCCGGCACCACGTAGACCTGGGTAAAACCCAACTCAGAGAGTACCCGGCGCACCGGGATATTTCCCGCGCCGTGCAGAGGCGTATAGACGATCTTCATATCCCCGGCCATTTCCCGGATGATCTCCGGGTGGACACTCTGCTCTCTCAGTTTTTCCATATATACATCGTCGATCGAGCTGTCTATCACATGATAGAGTCCTTTTTGGACGGCGGTCTCCTGATCCATAGTCTTTACCTGGGAAAAGTCAGTCACCCTTTTTACCTCGTCCATGATCCCCCGGTCGTGGGGCGGCAGGATCTGTGCGCCGTCCTCCCAGTACACCTTATACCCATTGTATTCCCGGGGATTATGGCTGGCTGTGATCACGATCCCGGCTATACATCCCAGATGCCGCACGGCAAAAGACAACTCCGGCGTGGGCCGCAGACTCTCGAAGATATACGTCCGTATCCCATTGGCATTCAGACACAGGGCCGCTTCCCGGGCAAATTCCGGGGACATGTGCCTGGAGTCATAGGCGACCGCCACGCCCTTTTCCTGCCCGCCCATCAACAGGATATAAGCGGCCAGACCCTGCGTGGCCTGGCGCACCGTATAGATATTCATCCTGTTCGTGCCCGCGCCGATCACTCCCCGCAGGCCGCCGGTCCCGAAAGCAAGAGATTTATAGAAACGGTCCTGGATCTCCTCCTCATCCCCTTCCAGAGCTTTCAGCTCATCTCTGACCTCCTCTGCGATATAAGTATCTGTACACCATTTTTCATAGATCTTCCGATAGTCCATTTTATCTCCTCCATCAATACCGGAGAGGGATCTTCGACTCCCGCACCGGTATCACGATCTTCTCATTCCTCAAAAAATACTGCATCCCCTTGACCGCCAGGTCACTGTCATTCTTCGGCCCTGCCGTGATCGAACAGATGGGGTTATTTCCCTGCGCCTCTTTATAATTGATCACGATATACGGGAGCAGGGCCTGATCCTTTTCCCTGAAATGCATAGGGATGACCTGGGCGTCCTTACTGCCTGCCACCGGCTCATGAAAAGCCCAGAAGATAAAGCGGTACTCCTGTTCATCCCTGAAACAATCCTTCTTAAAGAACATAGAATACACAAAACAACAGACAGAAAATTCTTTCATAAGGCCGTCCAATTCCCTGCCACTGATGAGCTTTTCTTCTGAGAGGAGCTTTTCCTTTAGTTTTTTCTTACCGCCATCGTGTTCTTCCAAGATCCGGCTCAGAGTATTCTCCACCAGCTCATACTGTTTCTTTTTATCATAGATCACATACCCGTCCAGCCGGATCCCATCGGGGATCCCTTTGGACAGACGTTTATAGTCAAATTCCAGGCAGTATCCCTGGGACTGGGAAAATTCCGTCCACAAGAGCAGGCTGTCCTTGGCCCTGGAAAAAGACAGGATATACCATCCCGAGAGGATCTGATCCGCCATGCTCCCATGAAAGAATTCCAACCGTTCCTTCAGCATATGCATGAAGATCTTCCTGTTCTGTATATTCGGTATCATCTTCCCGCACACTTTCCGGATGATCTTAAAGGCATAATAAAATTCATACTTATCATTTAAAAAATCACTCTTGGTCACCCAGAACGAATGATCCATCACGATCCCCTTCAGGGCTTTCAGATCTGTATAATGATAGATCCGCTCTCCAAACCTGCACTTGGGGATGGGAAGCCAGGCTTTCCTGTTTTTCATAAAAACATCTGTCATCAATTGTTCCATCGCACGGCCTCCCTCTTTTCCTCTTATTTTGTCTTTTTATATTTTTTCTCGATCACCAGGATATAGACAGCCATCAGGATGATGGCCATGATCATACATCCCACCACAGAGAGCAGTATCCACAGATCCTTCCCAAATAGCAAAGGGATACCCATGAAGATCAGCGCAATACCAAATACACAGAACAATCTAGCGACTGCATGGTTATATCGATCTATATCAGTCACTTCAAACGTCTCGACATTTGCCCAAAATCCCACCGGCGTTTTGGAAAGAGCGCTGCATACGCCGAGGACAATGAACATACACCCAACCAGCCCCCATATGATAAAGCCCACCAGTCCTTCTGTCATCTCGAACCTCCTTTACGCCTTCTCCGCAGTATGATGGCGGTAATAGAAAAATACGACCGCTTCATACAGTGGAAGGAGCGTACTGAATACAATATGTAAGATCAACACATTCCCCTGACAATAACGGGATAAGATCTGATAGTTGACCAGCGCCCGCAGGCCGTTCTTTGCCGCCGCTCCGATCAGCACCAGCAAGAAGATCACCATACATGCCAGAACGACCACGCCCGCCACAGGTATCATGATCATGGCATTCGCCTGTATCAAGGATCCGGCCACGATCAAAGCCATAGCCAGCCCTGTGAGAAAGCCTGCGGCAATGCCCACGGCAAAAGGCAGCAGGACCATCCAGAGTCCTGGATCTCTGATCGTCTTCCCTTTCAGGGTGATCGGCCCGCCCAGCTTTCCCTGGAGATACTTGCGCGCAAAGGGCACGAAAGCCATCCAGCCGCTGGTGATCCCCGCTTCCCGCGCCATACTGTGCAGCCCGATCCCATACAGGATATATTCTATGATCTTGATAAATGCGCACACACATAAACACATCACATAAAAGAGCAGAAACAACATATTTGCCATCCTAACCATGACCACCTTTCCCATAAATACTCACAACGATGCACTTTCTGTTATTCTACCACATTTTTATAGAAAAAAAAATCATTTCGTGATACAATGTGCAGGACTCACTCAACACATTCGAAATGGAGAAACTTTTATGGACAATACATCTACAAATACTCCCTGGAAGATCTTCAGTTCCAGTACATTGAAGATCATAGCCGTTATCACCATGTTCATCGACCATTTCGGCTACGCGATCGTATATTGGAGCCAGGGACGGGAGCAATATTATCAGCTTTTCCGGGATATCGGGAGGATCGCTTTCCCCATCTACTGTTTCCTTCTGGTGGAAGGCTTTTTCCATACTAGGAGCCGTTTTCGCTATGGGGCCAGCCTCCTGGCCTTCTGTATCCTCTCGGAGATCCCTTTTAACTTATTTCTGGGCGCGGATATAAGACTGCCGGGATACCAGAATGTGTTCTTTACGCTCCTGTGTGGTCTGCTGGCTATCTGGGGCATGGAGAAGATACGAAAAAAACACCTCCTGCTCATGGTCCTGCCCGCCGCCGCAGGTATGGCGGCCGCATATCTGTTACATACGGACTATGACTTCAAAGGTGTACTCCTGATCGTCATCCTCTATCTGTTCCGGGATATGCCCGTGCCCCGTTTTGTCTGCGGCGCCTTATGTCTCTACTGGGAATGGAAAGCGATCTTTGCGTGGGTCCCGATCACATTATATAATGGAGAACGCGGATGGATGAAAGGCCCTGTCCTGAAATACCTGTTCTATATCTTCTACCCTGTACACCTGCTGATCCTGGCATATCTGCGGTCCCGTTTTTTCCACATATGATGTGTAAATGATACAACATCTATCGCTCCATCCGGTCAGAGGCTATATCCCCGCCAGATGGAGCGATATTATCTTAGCAACATTTCTACTGTCTTACGATCTGGCCATCCTGTTTATAGATGCTCTTTGCCGGCACACACCCTCTCACCGACGACAGGGGATAGACCTGCGTCCCTCTCCCGATCACAGCCCCCGGGTTCAGCACCGACCCGCATCCGATCTCAGCCCCATCTCCCAGGATAGCGCCGAATTTCTTTCTCCCCGTCTCGATCCTCTGGTCTTTCGCTCTCACCACTATCAGATCTTTATCCGATCTTACATTGGAACAGATGGAACCCGCGCCCATATGCGCCCGGTAACCCAGTATGGAATCGCCCACATAATTATAGTGGGGCACCTGGACTTTCTGGAACAGCACGCAGTTTTTCAGCTCTGTGGAATTGCCCACCACTGCTCCCGCCCCCACCACCGCGTCTCCCCGGATAAACGCGCAATGCCGGATCTCTGCCCCCTCGCCGATGATCGCCGGCCCATGGATGCTGGCAGTATCAGCCACTTTTGCAGATCTGGCGATCCATATATCCTCGCCTTTTTGCTCATATATCTCAATATCCAGCTCTCTGCCTGCCTGCAGGATGAGAGCATGGATCTCTCCCAGCGCTTCCCATGGATAGGTCTTTCCCTGGAAAAGTTCCGGAAATTCCGTATGTGTCAGATCCAAGAGATTTAC
>CANTEW010000038.1 GCA_947652925.1 uncultured Lachnospiraceae bacterium | reverse complement strand
GACTTTTACGGTCGTGCTGTCCAGCATTATCGTTGTTTCGTCCACCAGATCCCGCCAGGGTATGCCAGTATTTAACCAATAAAGGATCGCGTTTAACATTTCTCGGTTGCTCTTTGCAGGCCGTCCGCCTTGAGGTTTTCTTTCTGGAGGAAGGAGGTCTTTTATCCTATTCCATTGACTTTCGCTTATCTCATGTCTTCTCATGAGTATATCGTATCATTTGTGCATTTTTACTACAATACTCAGGTTTCAAAACACGCTCTAGAGTGTGTTTTGAAAGCGTTTTATACCAACATATGTTCTCGCAACGGTCCTGTACATTTATCCCTTGACATAATAGACCGATCGGTTTATTATATAAAAAAAGCGAAAAGGAGATAATATGACAAAGGGAGAACTATCCAAAAAGAGGTTCATAGAGACAGCAGGGGACCTTTTCTGGAAAAATGGATATACAAAGACCGGGATCAGTGAGATACTAAAAGCCACCGGCCTCCCAAAAGGATCTTTCTATTTTTATTTCAAAAAAAAGTCAGACGTAGCAAAAGCTGTGCTGCAATACTATGACAGTATGATCATAGACCTGCTCCGATCTATTGCAGAAGATTCAGATTCCTGGGGAGCATTTTGCGATACATTCATACATGCATTTCAAGAAAAATTAATGGATAAACAATATTATGGATGCCCGCTGGCAGTTGTAGGGATGGAGATCGCATTTCAGGAAGAAGAGTTAGTCGGATATTATCATACGGCTATGGAAAAGGTCAAAAAAATATTTGTGCAAATGCTGCGCAAAGACGGGCTAACTGGAGAAAGAGCAGAAGAAACCGCAGATCTCTGCCTTGCTATATATGAAGGGAACCTGGTCTTATATCGGCTCTCCAAAGATCAGGACACATTGCTGCGGATGGATGCCCAGTTAAAAAAAGTCATAAGGAGTGATCTATGAAAACAAAACATACGCTCTCTAATTATGAAAACATGAAAAATAAAATGGCATATGTATTCTCACAATATGACCAGGAAACCATGATCCGCAAATTTGCTCTGGATCATGATGAACATTACCTATATATCTCATGTCTGGAACGCAGATACCGGATCGACCGGCAAAACGGACAGGTGACCTGGTCAGCAGATCTGTTCCTGACAGAAGAAAAGGCAGACTACAACGAAGCTATGACAATATACGATGTACTCTGCTATCCGAAAGAAGATCACCATCTGGCGCATGAATGGGTAAATATAGGAAGCCTTTCCTCTATCCAAAACGGCTCTTTAGAAAAAGGGAGCGATCATTTCCAAAATGCCGGAAAGATCTTTGAAGGGAAAACAGGTGCATTTATCCATGCATGTGAAAAACTCGGAGGCGAAAAAGTAGAAAAAGGTGATGCGGCCTATAGATTATATCTGTTCCCTTTTCTCCCAATGATCCTGCGCTTTTGGGATGCAGACGAAGACTTTCCTGCGAGCCTGCAGATCCTTGTAGATAAGGATATCCTTACCTATATGCACTATGAGACCCTTATGTTTGCGATCTCTCATTTATTGCACCGATTAAAAAGTGAAATGTAAAAAAGGAGGAGAAGATGAAGATATCAGTCATTTATGTGAGCCAGACCGGCAACACAGGAGAAGCAGCGGAATACATACAGGACGGTATCCTGGCGAAACACCCTTTTATCCAGGTAAAACTCATGAACATCCGGGAAAACGAGGTGGATATGGATTTCCTTGTCCACAGCGAGGCGGTCGTCTTTGGGACGCCTGTCTACTTTTCCAGTATGAGCTGGGAGTTGAAAAGATGGTTTGACCAGAGTTTCCAGATCGACCTGAGCGGTAAACTGGGCGCAGCGTTCGTAACGTCCCAATCTCTGGCAGGCGGAGTGGATACAACGATCATGGAGGTGTTACGACATATGCTCGTAAAAGGGATGCTGGTGTTCTCCGGAACAGGACATGATCCAGCGCATAAGTTCCAGATCGGAGCTGTGGGCATTGGAAAAGATATCGAACATTCCTCCGGACAATTCGAAAGATTCGGGGAATGCATAGCCCAGACGTCGATAAAACTATTTGGAAGATGATCTGAGATCGGATCCGCAAAAGACTCAACGGGTTTCTGCGACGGGGCGCTGGGTCATGTTCCATTTTCTCAGTGGGAAAAAGTGCAGAAGATCCGGCCATGGCGGTACTCCGCGCTGATCTTTGGCAGAACGGCGCGGAGTGGACCGATCTTATCCACCGTTATCTGGACGCTTCCGTATCAATGTCTTCCAGCCGGGCGCTCTCCCCAGTCTCATGATCGATCCAGATCCCCGGCTGTTCGTTATAGACATAGACGTTAAATCTGACCCCCTCTCCCTGGTCTTCCACAGACAGCGCCTCCATCTGGACGCCGGATGCTACCAGATCATCCCCCTCAAACACAGGCGTGACTCTGTACAGGACATGATTCCCCGTCTCCTCTACATAATCCGCCACCATATCTTCAAAGGGCAGCATCCCTTCCACATTCATGTATCTGGTTCCCGTGATCAGATTTTTTTCGTTGGCATTTTCCGCTGTCAGCTGGAAGCCGATCAGATGACAGCGGTTATACAGATATTTTCCCTGTACATTATCATATTTTACCGAATGCCAGCCCGTAGGTTCTATCCGCCCGATCGCCGCCCGCGTCTCCTGCGGCATGGTCTCCGTCCCCACATTGGCAAAAGCCTCCCCGCATCTGCCCAGCTCATCCAACGCGCTGTATTCTTCAAACGGCTCTTCCGTCAGATCCTCCTGAGAAAAATCCGGCTCATTCCCTTGGAGTTCCACATAGGCCTCCCCCTCATATCCCGGTATCTCCTCAAGGGACAGGCTTTCCGCTTGAGACGTCTGAGCCTCCTGTCTCATCTCCAGATATCCCTGTACCGCTCCTGCCAGGAGCAGGACACATAAGACCAATACTTTCCAGGCCGAGCGCCTCTTTCGTTTCTTCATGATGTACCCTCCTCTGCCGACATATATGGACAGCAAACGCCCTATCCTTTATGTATGATAACATCAGATAGGGCGTTTTGCACTATGTTTCCACTATTTTTTTTTGCGTCCTGTTTTATCGCACACTGTCCCGCATCCGCTGCAGCCACAGCCGCAGCCTGTCTGTCCTTTCTTCCGCCTGTTGATATGATACCCCAGCACAGCCAGCAGACAGAGGGCGATCACCAGGACGACGATGATATCTCCCATATATCCACCTCCTCGCGGATAAACTACTCGCTAAACGATCCTCCATCGTCTGGACAGGATCTTTTCAGCACGATCTTCCTGTCCAGGACACCGATCTCTTCCAATGTCTTGATCATCCGGTATACAGTCGCGATCCCAATATCCGGATCCTTCCTATGTACCTGATAATAGATCTCTTTACAGCAAGAACAGTCGTTTGATACGATGGTATCCACGATCAGTCTCCGCTGACCGGTGATACGGTATCCCTCATTTCTCAATCTCTGCAGGATCTCGTCTCTTGACAAAACATCCCCTCCTTGCCCATATCATCTTGTCAATAAAACAGACCGAACAGATGATAGATGACGAATGCTACCACATAAGCGGTCAGCATCTGGTATCCGATCGCCCGCAGGGTCCATTTCCAGGAACCCATCTCCCGTTTGATCGCGCCCACGGCTGCAAAGCAGGGCATGCACAAGAGATTAAATGCCATATAAGACCAGGCCGCCGCCGGGGTGAAGACGGACGTGATCGCCGGGAGCGCTTCCTCTCCTGCGCTGACCGCTTCCACCACCTCGTCGGAAACACCGCCGAAGAGCTGTCCGAAAGTCGCCACGATATTTTCTTTCGCGATCCATCCGGTCACCACGCCCACGCTGGCTCTCCAATCGGCAAAACCCAGAGGGATGAAGATCACTTTGATCGCATTTCCGATAGAAGCCAGGAAACTGTCCTCCATCCCACACATACCGCTGCCATTAAAGTTGGACAAAAGCCAGATCAGGACAGTGGAACCGAAGATGATCGTGCCCGCTTTGACCGCAAATCCTTTCACTTTCTCCCAGGCATGGATCAGCACGCTCTTTAATGTAGGGACACGATAAGACGGCAGTTCCATGATAAAATTAGAGATCTCATCGCCCTTGATCAGCCTCCCCAGTATAAATGCACTCAGGACAGCCACCAAAAGCCCGATCATGTAGATCCCAAATACGATAAACGTCTTGTTGGTCCCCGCAAATAAAGTGACCGCGAACATCAGGTAGATGGGGAGCTTTGCCCCACAGGACATAAAGGGTGTGATCATCATGGTGATCTTACGGTCTTTGTCATTTTCTAAAGTCCTGGACGCCATGAGCGCCGGGACAGAGCAGCCGAATCCCATAAGGAGCGGGATGAAAGACCGCCCTGAAAGGCCAAAATGCCGGAAGATCCTGTCCATGACAAAAGCGACCCGAGCCATATACCCGCTGTCTTCCAGAAAAGACAACAACAGGAACAATACCAATACTAAAGGCAGAAAACCGGCCACGGCGCCCACACCGTCCATACAACTCAGCACCAGACCCAGCGCCCAGTCGGAAGCGCCCAGAGATGTCAGACCGCCTTCCACCAGACCTGTCAGCGCACCCCAGGCGTTCTCCACGACCCCCGCAAGCCACACGCCGGGGCTCGGCAGGCCAGGGATAAATAAAAAGTTCTCGCTGAAAGTCGCCGCAAAGAGGATATACATCACGACCGCAAAGATCGGAAGGGCCAGCACCCTGTTGGTGAGGATCTTATCCAATCGATCCGACTTCGTCTCCGTATGCCCTGCCTGGAATCTGCGTACAGCTTTTTTTACCACATGACCGATATACTGATATCGCTTATCCGCAATGGCCGCCTCTGTATCCCCGTTGTATCTGCTGTCCATCTTCCGTACGATATCCTGGACTGCGTCCGCCTGTTCTGGCCGCAGGGAATCAAGGATGATCTCATCCCCCTCCAGTAATTTGATCGCCGTCCATTGTTGATCTTCCGGTGTACCTTCGGTCAGATATTTCCGGATCTCCTCCACGGCTCCTTCGATCTCTTCCCCAAAGACTTTGAGCTGTCCGGACCTTTTCTCCTCTGACGCCGCCTGCCGGACAGCTTCCATCAACGCATCCAGCCCTTTACCGGTCCTGGCTACAATGGGTACCACAGGGACGCCTAAGATCTCTGAAAGCTTCTGGCAGTTGATAAAGTCGCCCCGTTTTTCCACCTCATCCATCATGTTCATGGCGATCACAGTGGGGACACCTGTCTCCAGGACCTGCATGGTCAGATACAGATTCCGTTCGATGCTGGTGCCATCCACGATGTTGATGACCGCATCCGGTTTTTCTTTTACGATGTGATCCCGGGCTACGATCTCCTCTGCCGAATAGGGCGACAGAGAATATGTACCTGGAAGATCCAGGATGTTGATCTCCTTATCCTTTTTATAACTGCCTTCTTTCTTATCAACAGTGACTCCGGGCCAGTTCCCCACATGCTGTTTCGACCCGGTCAATCCATTGAACAGCGTTGTTTTCCCACAATTGGGGTTTCCCGCCAATGCGATCGTGTAAGACATCTTCCTTATCCTCCTCAAAAAAGTTAGTTCTTTCTAACTATCATCCAAAAAAATCCAGTCACCTGGATCTTTTATTCCATTACGATCTTGAGAGCCTCTTCTTTGCGCAGGCTTAACTCATAGCCGCGTATGTTCACTTCAATGGGATCTCCCAGCGGTGCCACTTTCACCACTTTCACCACCGTCCCCGGGGTGACTCCCATCTCCATGATCCGTCTCCTGGAAGGCCCTTTCTCTCCGATCGACACGACCTTCCCCTGATCGCCGGGTTTTAGATCTTTTAACGTCATCGCTCCTTTTCCTCCTTTAAATGATCTTATGCTACAGAGATCTTTGTTGCCAGACCGCGGTTCAGAGCGATCCTCGCCCCTTTGACCAACAAGATCAGCCCGCTCGCATTCTCTCCCACTACATGGACTTTCTCGCCCACTGTAAAACCAAGATCTTGCAGATGCCGTTTCATCTCTTCTTTCACACGGAGTTCCTTGATCGTCCGCGTCTCTCCTATCGCGACCATCGCCAATGCCATGATGTGTCCCCTCCTCTTTTCATATATAATTGAGAATAACTATCATTAATGTTTGATCCTATTATATTAGTCTTGAATAACTTTGTCAAGGGGTTATATGATAATAATTCTCAATAGCATCCAATATTTCCTTAGAGCGTGTTTTAAAACCCTTTAAATTCTGTAAATAAATCAAATAAAACACACGCAAGATGAAAACGGAAATCCCGTTACGATCGGTACTGTTGAAGTTGGTGGCACCCCAGCGAATATGAGTCGGGCAGGACAGTCAAATTATGATGTCTTTTCAGGATGGAAGGGAACAGTTGCGATCACTTATACTAATGATGGTACATATGCATGTTTAAATAGCGCTGAAGGAAGTTGGGTAAGAGTAAATGGTTCTACTGGTATCTCTTCTAGAACATTGACATATGGCCAAGATTTAGGAACTAATTCCAGAAGTGGCTCGACAGGCATAGTAGATTCTTATGCATACGTTTCAACAGGATGGCCAAAAGGTAAATATGGATATGATGCAGGACATAAAGTCGGAGCTAATGTAAGTGCAAAGATTAATGGAAATTACGTTTATGTGTATTGTAATCTTGTATTTTAAACGTCTATATCGGAGAAATAATATAAAATCCATCTAAAGTCTGTTTCTTAATTATGATATAATAAGTAAAACAATTTATCATCCAACGAGCTGTTGATTCAGTTCTTTTGAGTACACACAGCAAGATTGTTGATGATGATGTGAAAAAAGATTGGGATATTTCTGGATATAGCATCCAGTGATATCCCTGTCTCTTCATTTACGGTATACATCCAACATTCGCCCTGCTCATAATCTCAAAGTTTCCCTCGTTGCACGGAATCATCACCACGTCCACTCCATTCAGAATACAGGTTCCATGACTCCGTTAACTTTCAATATCCCATCCAGCAGCAACCGCTGATCTATCCCTGCCCCAAAGATATACAGCAGAGAACGCCGGACCATTTGATCAGGAAAAGTAAAGGCTTATACATCAACGATCACATTATGCGTCCAACCCATAGGACAGATCTTACAGTACTGTATATCTTATCTTAATCCCAACCAGTGTGGTGACAGGTTGACCTCTATAATAAAGTATGCCGGATATTTTGTTACAAAAGTCAACCTGTCACTATACTAGAGCGTGTTTGAAAACCTTAAATATCCTTAAATTATAGATAATTTACATATAATAGATGCGTACATTCCAAAAACAGCGTTTTAAGGGGTCCGGGTGAGATCCGCAATCCCCCGGCGCTTTTGGTACTTTTCTCGCAAAAAAGTGCATAGAAAAATCTGAGCGGCTACGGATCGCATCAAATATTTATAAATTTCAAGCTATTTACAGAATTTGGGATGTTTTAAAACATACTCTAGTCATGATATAGCAGAACACGCCCAGACGATCACATATTTTTTCAATATTGTACATATTAGGTCTTTAATTATCCTCTAAAATCATGTATAGTTATCGTAAATAACTGATCTAAACGATCAGAAAAGAAAGGACGCAAGATGAAAAAGAAACTAAGCACGTTAACGAAACGCCGGATCATGCATCTTCTGCTCCTGGCCTCGGCATTGACTCTCCTTTTCCCTGTCATCGCCTTTGCCGCTGAAGAAGAAGCTGCGAAGCCGACCAGCCACTTCTATATGACGTTCTGGTCGCTCCTCCCCCCGATCATCGCGATCGGACTGGCGCTGATCACAAAAGAAGTCTATTCGTCGCTCTTTATCGGTATCGTGATCGGCGGTCTCCTCTATTCAAATTTCAATTTCGAAGGGACGCTCACGCATGTATTCAATGAGGGGATCGTATCCGTACTCTCTGATGCGTATAATGTAGGCATCCTTGTATTCCTGGTGATCCTAGGGATCATGGTGGTGCTGATGAACAAAGCCGGCGGTTCCGCCGCGTTCGGGCGTTGGGCCACAAGCCATATCAAGTCCCGTGCCGGGGCGCAGCTGGCAACGATCGCCCTGGGCGTGTTGATCTTCATCGACGACTATTTCAACTGCCTGACTGTGGGGAGCGTGATGCGGCCTGTCTCTGATAAAAGTGAGATCTCCCGGGCAAAACTGGCCTATGTGATCGACGCGACGGCCGCTCCTGTCTGTATCATCGCCCCTGTCTCTTCCTGGGCCGCAGCAGTCGCCAGCTATGTGGAAGAAGGAAATGGACTCTATCTCTTTATCCGGACGATCCCGTTCAACTTCTATGCTCTGCTCACGATCGTCATGATGATCTTCCTTGCGCTGACCGGCATGGATTATGGTCCTATGGCGACCCATGAAAAAAATGCCAGGGAAAAAGGGGATATCTTCTCCGGTATGGAAGACTACGCCGCTGCGACGGCAGAATCTTCCAATCCTAATGGAAAAGTCATGGATCTGATCCTCCCTATCGCTTTATTGATCGTATCCTGTGTTGTAGGCATGATCTATTCAGGCGGATTTTTTGAAGGGACGAGTTTTGTGGATGCATTTTCAAATTCTGACGCTTCCATCGGACTGATGCTGGGTTCTGCGATCGCATTGATCCTGACGATGATCTATTATCTCATCCGCAAGAGCATCAGTTTTTCTGAGATCACAGACGCGATCCCAGAAGGGTTCAAATCCATGGTGCCGGCGATCTTGATCCTGACATTCGCATGGAGCCTGAAAGCCATGACTGACTCCTTGGGCGCAAAAGAA
Source organism: uncultured Lachnospiraceae bacterium (assembly GCA_947652925.1). Classification (GTDB taxonomy): domain Bacteria; phylum Bacillota; class Clostridia; order Lachnospirales; family Lachnospiraceae; genus MGBC164599. Next base: position 19,690 of record CANTEW010000038.1, on the reverse strand, counting down.
TTTGTAGCAGATGTGGTGCAGCATTCAGCAAGTAATTTCCAGGCATTTTTGCCCGCGATCGTATTCCTGATCGGCGTTTTCCTCGCTTTCGCAACAGGTACATCCTGGGGGACTTTTGGCATCTTGATCCCTATCACTCTGGCTGTCTTCCCACTGGGTAACCCGATCGGTGTGATCTGTGTCTCCGCCTGTATGGCGGGCGCCGTATGTGGGGATCACTGTTCTCCGATCTCAGATACGACGATCATGGCCAGCGCTGGTGCGCAATGCGATCACGTCACCCACGTGTCCACACAGCTCCCTTATGCCATCACAGTGGCTGCCGTCAGCTTCGTGAGCTATGTCTTTGCCGGTTTCGTACCCAATGCACTCATCGCATTGCCAGTGGCTATCATACTCATGCTGGGCACATTATTCGTTATGAGAAGATCACACATCGCACATACTTAACTCCAAAGGGAGGATATCTGTCCAAGAACAGATATCCTCCCTTAAACGATCAGATGATGACCAAGCCCTGCGCCGATGATCCCACTCAGACATGGAGCCGTCTGCGCTGACGCGCTGATTCATACATCAATATCCCCGCTGCCATGGCAGCGTTCAAAGATTCTACTTTCCCTTCCATCGGGATATATACCGTCCCGTCTGCCGATGCCAACAAGTCCTCTGACAACCCATTCCCTTCATTTCCGATCAGCAGCACTGTCTTGCCGGTATAATCCTTCTCATCATAGACCTGTCCGTTTGCCATATCTGCCGCATAGACGACATATCCATCTCTCTTGAGCCTTTCTACGATATCCAGAAGATCATCTGCACGATAAAAAGGCATCCGATAGATAGAACCCATGGTAGACCGCACCGTTTTAGGATTGAACAGATCTGCTGACTGCCGGCTCAGCAAGATGCCCGTCACACCAGCCCCCTCTGCCGTGCGCAGGATCGTCCCCACATTTCCCGGATCTTGCAGATCTTCCAAGACCATCACCAACGGCCGCTCCCCACAGACCACTCGTTCCAATGTATAGACCGGCTGTACACCCACCCCTAAGATCCCCTGCGGAGTCTTGGTATCGCTCATATGCTGGAACACGTGGTCCGATACCAGCTGGATCACTCCGCTCTGGGTGTAAGCGGCCCGATCTTGTTGAGCCATCTTTTCATAAAAATCTTCCGTCATATAGAGAGTCTTTAACCAGGGATCTGGCATCTCTCTGCACATCTTCCACCCCTCAACCACAAAAAGCCCTTGTTTTTTCCGGGCTTTTGTCTTTTGGAGCAGTTGTATGACATTTTTGACCTGCGCGTTCGAAGTACTCGTGATGATCAATCTGCCCTACCTCCCAATAACCTGTCCAGGCTCTCATCCTTCCCCATCACTACTAAAAATTGATGTTCTCTTAATATCTGGTTCGGATCGATATTCATAGATATCTCCTCCCCATCTTTGACAGCGATCACATTCAGGTCGTAGTTTCCCCGCACGTCCAGGCCATTTAAAGATCGTCCCACCCAATGGGGCGGTACATGGATCTCTGTCAGGCGATATTCATCCGACAATTCCAGAAAATCTACCATCCCCCCGGCCATCAGATTATGCGCCACCCGCACACCCATGTCCCGTTCTGGGAAGACCACCTCATCAGCCCCCACTTTCCGCAGGATCGTCCCATGGAGAGCCGTCACAGCTTTCGCGACTACTTTAGGGATCTTACACTCTTTTGCATACAGAGTCGCCATGATGCTGGCATTCATATTCTGGGTAAATGCGATGATCGCCACATCAAACTGGGAGATATCCAGAGATTCCAGCACACCCGGATCCGTCACGTCTGCCTTTACAGCATATGTGATCTTGGACGAGATAGACTGGATCGGATCGCTGCCTTTATCCACCACCATGACCTCATAACCAGAATCCCCCAGAGTCTCCGCAACACTGTATCCAAAAGACCCCAGGCCGAACACTACATACGATTCTTTTCTCATACTTTCTCTCTTTTCATGATTTTTTGATATCATGAACGATCATAACATTAAATGCTCTCCAGGACAACCTTTTCTGAGGGGGAAGATCATGATCATAAGAAAAATACATTTTCCCTGCGGACAGAACGCAGCGCACCCAGTTTCTGATCCATCTGTTCCTGTACAGGCGGCGGCAGGATGCGGGCATGTTCCGGACAGGCGGCCACACAAGCCATACATAACATACAGCCTTCTGGATCTGTCACTACTGCGCCATTTTCTGACCGGATCGCTCCTACAGGACATACAGACGCACATTTTCCGCACTGGACACAAGAAGGGAGCGACAGGGGGGTCACTGGCATGTTCATCCCCGCTTTATACGGACGATCTCCCGGGACATCCACCGGACTGTCTGTGCCTTCTTGCGATCTCTCCAACACTTTTTTGGCAAAACTGAGTATCTCCTCCCTGTCCTGTCCATCCGGTCTGCCTTTCCCCACTTCCGGCACGATAGAATGCCGGGCGATCAGAGCCGCGGACGCCACGACCTGGAATCCTTTTTCCCTCATGATATCATTCAGTTCCAATAATGCATCCTCATAGGCACGCGTCCCATAGACCACTACTGTGACTGTTTTTTTCCCGTTCCCCTCCAGCTGGCGCAGCCTTTCAGCTGCGATGGCCGGGATCCTGCCCCCGAAGACAGGGGCCGCCACAACAACTGTCCCGCTCTCAGGAGCCTCCACTCCTTCACCCCGGACGCCCAGATCCACAGAATGGACCTCCTCTGAAAGCCCCTGACTTAAGATCTCCGCCACTTTCCTCGTACCCCCTGTAGGGCTGAAATAATAAAGGTCTGTCTTATCCAGCATAACTTTTTCCTCCCTTTTTAGATATCATCTGTTGTATTTCTATATTTTTACAGCAAGTATGGACCTTTTTCATGAGAATGTCAATCTAAGACGATAACTTTTTACCATAGTCCAAGGATATGACCGTGATAAACTCAAACGCGAAAGCGGAGCAAACAGTTCTAAAAGTATCATGATGGCAAATGAGATCTGTCGGAGATACCGCCGTGAAGGAGGATCTTTCGACGAGATATCAAAGGCAGGCGGATAACATGGATGACCTCACATATGAAAAACGCCAGCTTTATGATATACAGGGCCGCTTATTCGAGCAAGACGGCAGCAGCCCTTGATGTTGAGATGGCTATCGACGATCTGAAAGAGATCCATAGACAGGTACAAAAAAGATAGGCGGGACCCTTTCAAAGCCCCACCTTATCCCCCTCATTTCAAACAGCCATAAGAGACATCATCTACCGCCTCCAGCCATTCATTCGATACATCCGTACCAGGAACTTCCACTGCCAGATGGGAAAACCAGCTATCCGGCGCAGCGCCGTGCCAGTGCTTGACACCCACGGGTATATTGACCACATCTCCAGGATGCAGCTTTTGTGCCTCTTTCCCCCATTCCTGATAATAGCCGTATCCGCCCACACAGACCAGGATCTGGCCGCCGCCGTCGGCCGCATGATGGATATGCCAGTTGTTGCGGCATCCCGGCTCGAAAGTGACGTTGAATATGCCCACCTGTTCTGTAGAGATCGGAGCCAGATAACTCTGTCCGACAAAATACTGGGCAAATCCGTCATTCGGCTTTCCGATCGGGAACAACATAGCCTTTTCATGCTCTTCCCTTGTCTGGGCCAAAGGGACGTCTCCAGCGGGGACCTCCTCTGTCCAGACCTCTTTTGCCATACGGAAAGCCGCCCATGCTTTCGGCCAGCCTGCATAGAAGGCTGCGTGTGTCAGGATCTCCCCGATCTCTTTCTTTGTGATCCCATTGTTTTTTGCACTCATCAGATGGAACTGAAAAGACGAGTCCACCAACCCCTGTGCCATGAGCGATACCACTGTCACAAGAGAACGGTCCCTCAATGAAAGCTCCTCTTCTCTGCTCCATACCTCACCAAACAATACATCGTCATTTAACTGCGCAAATTTCGGGGCAAGATCGCCAAGCTGGTCTCTGCCCGCTGTCTGTTTTGCCATAATGATCCCCTCCCTGTTTTTTCACCGGTGCATCCTGACCGGATCGTCTGCCTACATTATAAGCGTGACCATACATAATGTCCAATGCTTATATCGGATCACAAAGTATGCTCAAAACGCATGATCTAACATCATCTGCCGTGACAGGACCGGCTGTGTGATATTATCTTCCCTTGCTTTATCTTATCAGACCTGTGCCCGTCCTTCAATATTTTTATCTCATACGCCTTCCCAAAAACGGTCGATCGTTGTATGATTATGATAAACTGATATGGTCAACATTATACAAAAGTCTGAGGAGATCCGCATGAACGAAAGATTTTATTCTCTGCCCATCCAGAAACAGGAAGCGATCATCAACGCAGGTTTCAGCGTTTTTTCAAAACATCCCTATAAAAAAAGCCCCATGAGTGAGATCGCGGCTGCTGCAGGGATCAGCAAGTCGCTGCTCTTCCACTATTTCCACAACAAAAAAGAACTCTATCTGTTCCTCTGGGAAAAATGTGCCAGATCCACCGTCAAAGCCTTAGAAGAGAGCGGCTGCTATCATCAAAAAGACCTGTTCGACACCTTGTACAAAGGTATGCGCGCCAAACTCCAGATCATGCGGCAGTACCCGGATCTTGGGGCTTTCGCCATGAAAGCCTATTATGAGAAAGACCCGGACGTATCTCAGGATATATCAAAGATCATCCAGCGATACGCGTCCTACAGGACAAACGCGGCTCTTCTGGACTTTGACCCTGGACAATTCATACCCGGCCTGGACATTGAGATGATGTATCATGATATGTACTGGGCAACAGAAGGGTATCTCTGGGAAAAGATCCAGCAGGGGGATCTGGACGTGGACGCGATCGAACAGGATTTTTTAAGACTGATCGATTTCTGGAGATCTGTCTACGCACGAAAGGAGACACAGATATGAACGCTATCCAGACATCCGGCCTGACAAAATATCATGGCAGGGCCAGAGGGATCATCGACTTAGATCTGACCGTAGGGGAAGGGGAATGCTTTGGTCTCATCGGTCCCAACGGCGCGGGCAAATCCACAACGATCCGCACCCTCTTAGGACTGATACGCCCCACCGCAGGACAGGCACAGGTCCTGGGGATGGATATCACGAAAGAGAATACCCGGATCCTTTCCCAGGTAGGTTACCTGCCCTCTGAAACAGCATTTTACCCAAATATGAAAGTAAAAGATGTCCTACGATTATCCGCCCGCCTGCGCAAAAAAGACTGCTCTGCAGAAGCACAGGATCTCTGCCGCAGACTGCAGCTGGATACGCAGCAAAAGACAGAAAGGCTGTCTTTCGGCAACCGGAAAAAAGTATCCATCGTCTGTGCCCTCCAGCACAGCCCCAGCCTCCTGATCCTGGACGAACCCACCAGCGGCCTGGATCCTCTGATGCAGCGGGAATTTTTTACGATCCTGCGGGAAAGGAACGAACAGGGAGCGACCATCTTCCTCTCCAGCCACGTGCTGTCGGAGATCCAGCAGAACTGCACACGGGCCGGGGTCATCCGGGAGGGCCGTCTGGTGGCTTGCGACCGGGTGGAGACATTGATACAGACCAACACGAAACGTATCTCGGTCCGTGGAAATGTCCGGTTGGAAGATCTCCCCGGCGTACGCGGCCTCAAGGGATCAGACGGGACATTCAGCTTCCTCTATGATGGAGATGTAAAACAACTCCTCCACACACTGGCGGCCGGAGATATCACAGACCTTTCCATGACAGACCCAGATCTGGAAGAGATCTTCTTTCATTATTATGAGGATGGAGGCGATACAAAATGACACTCATCATACACGAATGCAGGCAGGGCTTTCGGTCCCTGGCCATCTGGACAGCATCTATCAGCGCGTTCCTCATACTCTGTATCTTCATGTATCCAGAGATGAAAAACGAGATGAAAGACGTGAGCGATATGTTCTCCTCCATGGGAGCCTTTTCAGAAGCTTTCGGCATGGACCGGCTGGACTTCGGCACACTCACCGGCTTCTATGCCGTCGAATGCGGCAATATCCTGGGGATCGGGGGCGCATCCTTCGCCTCCCTCCTGGCGGTCAGCGCCCTGGCAAAAGAAGAAAAAGGCCGGACAGCAGAATCCCTCCTGACCCACCCCATCAGCAGACGGGTCATAGTCACGGAGAAACTGGCCGCGGTCATGCTCCAGATACTGGTCCTGAACATCATCGTCTTCCTGCTGCCGGCCCTCTCCATCGCTGCGATCGGCGAGCCCATCCCCTGGAAAGAGATCTGTCTGCTGCATCTGGCCCATTTCCTGGTGCAGACGGAACTGTCCGGCATCTGTTTCGGCATATCCGCTTTCCTGCGGCGCGGCGGACTGGGCATCGGACTGGGGATCGCCGTGGTGATGTATTTTATAGATATCATCGCGAACATCACTGATAAGGCAGACGTCCTGGAGTATCTCACACCCTTTGGCTATGCCGACGGCGCAAAGATCGTCACAAATGCCTGTCTGGATAAAGAGATGATCCTGCTGGGGATGGGTCTTGCCGCGATCGGCGCAGCGGCGGCCTACTGGAAATACTGCAGAAAAGATATCCAATAAGACTATAACATAAACAATACCTTCTCATGATCCTCCACATAATACCGGAAATCCTTCCTCCCCCTCCTTATGACCGTGTGCCCTTCCGCCTCCAGCCTGCTCTTTTGCGCCTCTATGCCGCCCGGATATTTTGGGTTCAGCTCTCCGCCTGCCTTCAGCGTCCTCCAATAAGGCGTTTCATCCTCTCCCCGCTGGTGGCTGGCCCACGCCACGATCGACACAAATATCCCGGCGGTGATCGGCTCTGTAAAGTCGGCTCCGCTGATCTTCGCAAAATACGCGCGGATCCCGCCCACTGTGACCACTTTCCCATAAGGGACTCGTCTCATCACCCGGTCATAATCCATGGGCGGGGCAAAATACATCCGATCCCCGCCGTATCTCTCTATACTCTTTGGATCTGTGATGATCTGGATCTTGGGCATATCCTTGGGATCTTTCAACATCGCATTAAAATCTTTCTTGTCTTCATTTGCCATATCTGACACCTCCTCGTTTTTAAACACACTCTAAAGGATACCCCACCTATCCCATTTATGCAATGAGACAGTCCGGCTATCTTCATTTTATCCTTGACAGCTCTGTCCTATATGTCATATAATGTACTTGTTCAATAAGTACACTATATGACAAAGGGGGCTTTTGTGGAGATCATCATCAGCAGCAACACGAACAAACCCATCTACGAGCAGATCACTTCACAGATAAAAGCCATGATCATGAGTGGAGACCTGAAGACCGGTGACCCCATCCCATCTATGCGGGCATTGGCCAGATCCATCCATGTGAGCGTCATCACAGTCCAAAAAGCGTATGAAGACCTGCAGAGGGACGGCTTTATCGAGACGACTGTGGGACGGGGGAGCTTCGTATCTGCTCAAAACAGAGATTTTTACCAGGAGGAACAACAGCGCCGCGCTGAAGAACATCTGCAGGAGGCCGCCGACATAGGCAGGACCTGTGGGATCCCTGTGGAAAAACTCATGGAACTATTACAGATGTTTTATCAAGAGGAGTGATCAGGAGGATCGATCTATGAAAGAAAATGCTCTAGTCGTAAACAGGCTCACAAAAAAATACAAAGACTTCGTCCTGGACAATGTCTCATTTACTGTCCCCCGCGGATCGATCGTCGGATTGATCGGTGAGAACGGAGCCGGAAAAAGCACCACGATCAACGCTATCCTTGGATCGATCCGAAAAGATGGAGGGAGCGTGGAGATCCTGGGAAAACAGGATACCGAGATCGACGACAAGATCCGCGGTCAGATCGGCGTTGTCTTCGACGGCAGTAATTTCCCTGCCGCCCTGTCAGCAAGACAGTTAGGCAAGGTCTTTCAGAAGATATATGATACATGGGATACGGACAGATATCTTATGCTCCTTGATAAGATGTCCCTCCCAGCTGATAAGAAGATCAAGCAGCTTTCCAAAGGGATGAAGATGAAACTCTCTATTGCCGCCGCTCTCTCCCATGACTCCAGGCTCCTGGTCCTGGATGAAGCGACGAGCGGGCTGGATCCTGTGGTCAGGGACGATATCCTGGATATGTTCCTGGATTTTATACAGGATGAAGACCACTCTATCCTGGTGTCGTCACACATCACCACCGACCTGGAAAAAGTGGCCGACCATATCGTCTTCATCCACCAGGGAAAAGTCGTGTTCAGCAGACCAAAAGATGAACTGCGCTACAAATATGGGATCATCCGATGCGGCACAACGCAGTTTGGATCCATTGACAAAAGCGATATGATCGCCCGCCGCAGACAGGACTATGGATGGGAAGTCTTAGTATCTGACCGGGACACCGCACGAAAAAAGTATCCAAAGGCAGTGATCGATCCTGCAACGATCGACGAGATCATGCTGTTCTATATAAAGGGGGAGATGTGATGAAAGGTTTATTATTGAAAGATCTGTATATCGTACGCGACGGGGCCTTGATGCTGGTCTTTACATTTATCGCGGTGGGCGCGGGGATGGCGTTTTTGATCTCGCCGTGGGTCCTGACCGTCATCACAGCCACCACCCTGAGCCTGCAGGCGGCTGCGACCATCCAGTACGACAGGACATCCCAATGGGACAGATTTTCTGTGACCCTGCCGGTGCCGCGTTCTCAGGTCGCCGCCAGTAAATATCTGCTCTATCTGCTCTTATGCAGCGCGGGGGTCGTACTGGGTATCCTGATCTGCCTTGTCATATGTATATTTAAACAGAATTTTGACCCAGACGCCCTGTTCATGTATACCTGTCTCGCCGTCACAGTATCTCTGCTCCCCGGGAGCATGAGTATCCCCTGCGCGTTCTTCCTGGACGAAGAAAAGAGCATCGTGGGGACAGTCCTGTCTTATATGGTGACCGCAGGCTTATTCGCCGGACTGATCGTACTCTTGAGCCGATCCATGGACACGAAAGACAGCATAGGCGGGATATGCGGCGTGACCGCAGCGGTCAGCGCGGCAGCCTTCCTCCTCTCCTGGGCGGTCTGCCCGAAGCGGATCGCACGTAAAGATCTCTAAAACAGATCCGGAGAACAGCCGATCCAGCAGATATCTCCGGTCATTGACGGACTTTCCCCGTATCCACCATACTATAACTCATATCCAGGAGATCCAGCACTTTCTCCTCGCTCACACTCCCATCTAACAGGACTGTCATCCAGAACTTTTTGTTCATATGATATCCAGGCAGGAATCCCTCTGCCTGGACCATCTGGGCGATCAGATCCGGATCCGCTTTCACATCCATCACCTCAACTGTCCCCGTCCCGTTTGATCCCAGCCGTTCCCTGGACACGTTCATAAAGACCGCATACCACTTTCTGTTCCTGCTGTTCCGCAAGACCGCCGATGTGGGATCCTTCTCCCAGAGATACTCCGGCCTTGTTCCATATCGTCTTTCTGCATACTCAAAGATCTTTTTTCTCAATGGCTCTCCTCCTGTCGTATCCGTTACTCTTTCCATATTATACCGGATCTTATCCAGGGCTGCAAGCCGAACGCCCTGCGCATCCATCTGCAACATGGCTCATATGTAAAAACACCAAGATCTTCCGTATGGATCTTCCATCCACTGGACAGATTATATCCATGGGATCACTATACCATTTATAAGAGAGGACAGATCCATGCAAGAATTTATCTTATTTACCATACTGGGATTTGCCGCTGAGATGATCGATGGCACCATGGGGATGGCCTACGGGGTCAGTTCCAACACCTTCCTCCGCTCTGTGGGTGTGAACTCCGCCATATCCAGCGCCTGCGTGCATATCGCAGAACTGTTCACCACATTTGTCTCAGGCATCTCCCATCTCACACTCAAAAACGTGAGCAAAAACCTGTTTTTCAAACTCCTGGTGCCGGGTATCATCGGAGGCATCATCGGCGCCTATCTCCTGGTCTCTTTTGAGAGCAAGATCCTGGATATCCTCATCGATATCTACCTGATCATAATGGGCCTGGTCATCTTCAGTAAGATCTTCAAAAAGATGAGCCAGCCGAAAGAATACGGAAATTCCGCACGGTACCTGGGGTTTGCCGGCGGGTTCACAGACGCCCTGGGCGGAGGCGGGTGGGGGCCCATCGTGACCTCCACGCTCCTCGCCTCCGGCCATGACACCCGCAAAACGATCGGCACTGTCAACACCGTAGAATTTTTTGTGACCATCGCGGAGACGACTACATTTGTCGCTATGATGCATGACTTCCGTTCTTACAGCACCATCATCCTTGGACTGATCGCGGGCGGGATCGTGGCCGCCCCTCTCGCAGCCCTGCTCTGCAAAAAGATCCCTGTCAAAGTCATGCTCGGCAGTATCGGCGTCCTGGTGGTATCCTTAAATACCATAAAACTGATACAGCATATATAAGACACAGGCTGCCTACTCTCTGGTGATCATCTGTTTGTCAAATTCCGGATTGTAGAAATAATGATTTTTCTCGTTGAGTTTTTCCTTTGTTTTCTCCAATGCCTCCCCGAACCGCTGAAAATGGACGATCTCCCTGGTGCGCAGGAATTTCAGCGGTTCGCGGACTTCCGGATCCGTGATCATCCGCAGCAGGTTATCGTATACCGTCCTTGCTTTCTGCTCTGCTGCAAGGTCTTCCGTCAGATCGGCGATCGCGTCTCCTTTGGATTGGAATTCCAGCGCTGTAAAAGGAACGCCGGCCGCCGCCTGGGGCCACAGGGCGGACGTATGGTCGATATAATAAGCATCAAACCCAGCCGTCTTCGCCTCTTCTATGGTCAGATGTTTCGTGAGTTGGTAGACCATCGCACAGATGATCTCCATATGGGCCAGCTCCTCCGTCCCGATATCCGTCAAAAGACCGCCTACTGCTTTTACAGGCATCGTGTAGCGCTGGGACAGATATCTCATGGAAGCCGACAGCTCCCCGTCCGGCCCGCCATATTGACTGATGATCAGCTGGGCGGTCTTTGGACATGTTTTTGTTATCTTCACTGGGAACTGTAACCGTTTTTCATACGTCCACATTATACACACGCTCCTTCCCAGGGCATAGGCCCTTCCTGCCAGCAATAACAGCCTGCCCCCGCTCCCGCCTGATAGATATCCGCCATACAGTCCATTGTCAGCGGATAGAAACGCATGGCATGATCCGCAAGGAGTTGCTTGCGCTGTAACAGACTGTTTTTCAGCATATCGAGTGCCTGGACATCCTGGGGATGGGTATCCAGATAAAGACGCAGATCGTCCACTGTGAAACAGATCTGGTAGATCTCAAGCATCAGCCTTTCTCTCTCCTGCTGCTGGGGATCCCCAGCCTCAGATACCCCGCAGCAGCACCCTGCGTTCCCGCCGTCGTCTGCCGCAAAAAAAGACATGTCCAGATCCTGGAAGATCGTCCCTTTCTTCAGTGCGGTCTGACTGTCATAGATCTGTCCCCAGGGCTGCATAGGGACAGACGCGATCGCTAAATGTTGCAGATCCATCAAAAACCCTCCTTCCAAAGTACATCTATCCGGCACTTCTGCCAGATCCATGCCGATAGATGATCATCGATGTTTCTTTAGACACATATTTAGTATCTGCTAAGATCGCGCATCTTTTTCAGGGAGTATCTGCTAAAAATGCATATACTACTCAGTAGTGTGTTTGAAAAATGCTTTATGTCAACCGTAAGTCACAATTTGTACCCAAGGGTATGATATGGGAGATCTGCCCCCGATCCCTTAAAACGCTGTTTTGGGATGAACTCATCTATTATCTATAAATTTTCTATGATCTGAGGAGGTTTTTAATGGAAAAAAGATCAAGATCTTACACATGGATCGGCTTTCTGGCCATGGTCCTGGCAGGGATCCTCCTGCACTTTTTATATGATCTTACAGGGAGGGCCGTCTGGATCGGCTTATTCTCTCCCATCAACGAATCTGTCTGGGAACATATGAAACTTGTCTTCTATCCCCTGACCGTCTACTTCCTGTCCAAGATCATATGCACCAAGAAAAAGATCCCTGCCCTGTCTCCAGCGAGCGCATGGGGGATCCTAGCGGGGACCTTCTCGATCCCCGTCGCTTTCTACACCTACACTGGTATCCTGGGATACCATACCCTGGCCCTGGATATGGGCGTCTTCCTGCTGGGTGTCTTTATTGGTTTTTACACACAGAGCAAGATCATCCGCAAGAGTACTTTTCCAACTACAGAAAACAGCTTTTTGCCCTGGGGACTGGTCCTTTTGACATGCCTTTGTTTTTTTATCTTTACTTTCCGTCCCCCCTCCCTGCCGCCGTTTTCACATCCTTAAGGGATCCGCAGCACTTCCCCTGGATAGATCAGACCCGGGTCCGTGATGTTATTGGCCTGTGCCAGATCTGAGACGGAAGTACCATACCTCTGGGCGATCCCCCACAATGTATCCCCGGGACGCACTGTATAGACTCTGCTCCCGGAACCTCCGGCCGTCGGCACCTGCAGCCGCTCTCCTGTATAGATCCGGTCAGGATCTGCGATATGATTGAGCGATACCAGCCGGGGTACTGTCGTCTGGAACCTGGCGGCGATCCCTGTCAATGTATCTCCTGCACGCACTGTATAGAATGTATGGCTGTCTGCGTGGGGCGTATCATCACTGATGGTGATGCACAGCGTCTGTCCCGGATAGATCAGCCCTGGATCCGCAATGCCATTTTCTTTTACGATCGCCTCCACACTGGTGCGGTACTTCCGCGCGATGGCCCAGAGAGTATCCCCCGCACTCACCTGGTACTCCACCACCCCTGTGGATGGGAACGGCTCAGACGGGGGGCGCACCTGCCCGGAAGACTTCAAAAACATGGCGTCCGTAAAGATATCCCGGTCCACATACCCGGATATCCCCGGCACCCGTCCCTGATCCGTATACTGCCATCCCGCCCAGGAAGACCAGTTGACCGCCGAAGACGGCTGCGAGACACCGTACGAAGCCGCCCACAAAGGATACTTTGTCAGAGCGCCGCTGAACACCGCCCCCGCATTATAAGTATTGCTATAGACCACCGCCTTTTTTCCGCTGGTCTTCTCCACTGCACGGATAAAAGCCAGCCCGATCTTATTTGCCTCCGCCGCCGACAGGTTGGTCAGATCCTCAAAATCCATGGCGAGACGGCAGTCAAATTTCTTACCCTGGATCACATGTACAAAAAACTGCGCCTGATACCTGGCCTGCGAAGCCGTCCGCGCCGTCACATAATGATAAAACCCTATCTTCAGCCCGGCCGCCTTCGCCCTCTGGTAATTCTGTTCAAAATACGGATCGATAAAACCGCCCCCCAGACTGGAACGGATATAGACCACCCGTATCCCGGAGGCTGCCACCTGTTCAAAATCAATATCCCCCTGCCACTGGCTCACATCTATCCCCTGATGCTGCCTGCCCGGAGTCGCGGGCAGCGCAGATACCTGAACAGCACATCCCACGGACAGCATAAATATAAAAGCTATATACATAAAAATCTTATTCATAGATCATCAAAAAATCCTTTTTTACGTTACTCTATACTATGCCAGTCCCCGTTGAGGAGTTACATCTGCCATGATCTCCTGTATATATAGATCATTTTTTGCAGTCTTTTTCTAAATCCTATAAAGGACTTGATCTTACTTTATTTTTATAATATAATAAGATCAAAGATTTTAATCGTTGATCTTATAGGGACATTTAGAAAGGAGAAATGCACATGAAAAAGTTTCCAGTCAAGATCACAGCGTTGTTGTTATCTTTTTTACTGACGAGTTCATCAATCTGTGCATTGGGTAATGAAAACGCACAGATCAGAGTGGATGGAAATGAAGAACTAAATGGGTCAGTCACAGGAAGTGACAGAGGAAAAACAGCAGAAGAACTACGATCTCCCCTCAATTGTGAAGTGATCGTTGAAGAAAATATCCAAACAGCCTGTGACTCGATCAAGATCTTACCAGCAGAGACTGTTAAGGCGGATGATAGTCTTCGATCATTCGGACAGACTGACTATAGTGATGATACGGCTGTATGCGAAGTCGGGATCCAAACATATGTTGTCTTAGACGATCTGGCATTGCCGCTGCTCCCTACATTCTACGACCCCGACATGGCGTTAGAACTCATTAAAGATAGATGCGAGATCATCCTCAATGATATCAAGACAACCTATGGGCTTGATGATCTATCTGTTGAGAATTGGAGAGAATATCAAGAAAACATGTGGAGTTTGGATCAGTATGAAGAAACAGATGACCAATTTGCCGATCTAGATTATTTTTTTCTTACATACGACATATTGAGCCGAAATAATCATCTGGTCTCATTAGCGGCTTCTGCTGATAGTGTATATGGACTACGACTTCCTATCAGATCTATCTTATTTTGTTACAGACGACCTGGAAGCGGCAGGTATCATTGAGCGTATCCGTGAAACAAACGGAGGCTATCGGACCCGTGTAGTCCCAGAAAGTCTGACGGGTACCTGAAAACGCTTTTATGGGATTTATGGGATCCTTCAAAAAAAGATTTGCATATTGGATAGATCTATGATATCCTAAACACATTGAAAAAACGAGAGGGGTGAAAAGATGGAGATATGATCTGCTCATAAAACATGAAACCATCATCTGCGGTAAAGCGTGTCGCACGCGGTACCGTTATTCATGTTGCAAAAAGCGGATCATACTCCATCCCCCTCTTTTTTTGATGCCCAAAATACAAGATGTGGGATATACATATGCATCGTTTTTTGCACATATATGATCGGAGGGATGTATATGGCACAGATCCACGTTACGGATCTCACATTTTGTTACGAAGGAAGTTTTGACAATGTTTTTGAACACGTATCCTTTTCCATAGATACGGACTGGAAACTTGGGTTCATCGGCAGGAACGGCAAAGGAAAGACCACCTTCCTGAACCTTTTACTGGGGAAATACGCCTACAGCGGTTCCATCTCAACTCCAGTCCCATTCGACTATTTTCCTTATCCGGTGACCAGCGGGCAACTGGATATGTGCGCTTCCTTCTTTATGGACAGTTTAAGACCAGGCTGTGAAGAGTGGCGGGTCATCTGCGAACTCTCCAGATTGGATGCCCCTGCCGAGTTACTCTACCGCCCCTTTGGGACATTGAGCCACGGAGAGCGGACTAAAGTCCTGCTGGCGATCTTATTTTCAGGAGAAAACGATCTTCTGCTGATCGACGAACCTACAGACCATCTGGATCAGGATGCACGGGAAGCTGTCAAACAATATCTAAATGCGAAAAAAGGATTTATCCTGGTCTCCCACGACAGGGATTTTCTGGATGCCTGTATCGATCACGTCCTCGTCCTGAACCGAAAGACCATAGAAGTCCAGAGCGGGAATTTCTCCAGCTGGTGGGAAAACAAGATACGCAGAGACCATTTTGCCAGATCAGAAAATGAAAAGCACATACGTGCGATCGCTTCCCTGAAAAAAACTGCAGGCCGGAGCAGCCAATGGGCGCAGAAGAACGAAAACACCAAGATCGGATACGACCCGGTAAAAGAACACGACCGCCCCACAAGAGCCTATATCGGCGCCAAGACCAAAAAAATGCAAAAACGCGTAAAACAATATGAGAAGAAGATCGAACAGGAGATACAGGCAAAAGAAGGTCTGCTGGTGGACATTGAAGAGCCGGTCTCCCTGCGCTCCTATCCCTTGTCTTACCACAAAGAACGCCTGCTCTGCTGCAAAAACCTCTCCATTGGATACGATGGGAAAAAAGCGAGCGTCCTGGACAATATCACTTTTGAATGTATGCGCGGGGAGCGGATCTTCTTACACGGGCAGAACGGCTGTGGAAAATCCACCTTTCTCAAAACACTCCTGGACGCAAACGGCCTGTTGGACGGACAAGGACCCAAGATCTTAAGCGGACAGCTGCAGATGGGCGCCGGACTCATCATCTCCTATGTGGACCAGGATACCAGTTTCCTGGAAGGGACCGTCAAGAGATTCTGTCAGGACCGTGGACTGGATGAGAGCATATTCTGTGCGTTGCTCAGACAGCTGGATATGGAACGGGCACAATTTTCAAAAGATATGCGGGGTTTTTCAGAAGGGCAGAAGAAAAAAGTCCTGCTGGCCGCAAGCCTCATGACTCCCGCCCATCTGTATATCTGGGATGAACCCTTGAACTATATAGATATATTCTCCCGCATACAGATCGAAGGACTCCTGCTCACCTATCAGCCGACGATGCTCCTGGTGGATCACGATATCCGCTTCCAGCAAAAGATCGCCACACGCATAGTGCGGCTACCTGCTGCAAGATAACTATTGGGTAGGAGGCTGCCCATTAGTTTGAGTAGCCGACCTCCCACACCAGTAAGACGGTGTACCAACAAATATCTACGCATTTTTTACAGTCCTTTTATTTTTAGTACTCTATTTCCTATTCTGCCCCGCTCTGACGATCATGATCTTTGCCCGAAATTCGTTGATCTTGTCACAGAATAAGCAAAATACGGCAAAACGGGGCAAGTTTAGGATATAAACCGTAGTCAGCTCGTAGTAGAGATCGGGGGGGGGTTCTTACTACTCTATTTTTGTTCTTTTCATTGAAAGATCAGCAAACGTCGACTTCCAGTTCAATTTTTCCAGAAGCTACCCGCACTTTAAAATATGGATATTGTACGATCACTTCACACTCATGTGATTTTCTGCGTCAGCTTCATAGATCAAACATACTCCTCGATGATCATCTGCATGATCCCTCACATAGCTGGATTGTTATTTTTTCCAGAAAAACATACTATGTAGCTTTCTGGGTGATCTCCCATCTCCGGTCTTTCATTTTCCTGACCGTTCTGGGATGTACCCGGAACCGATATTTCCCTTTATTCCGGTAGAATGCATATCCCAGATATTTTATCCTTCTGACATGGGTCACTGTGGTCTTGGTCCTGTCTACTTTCAGTAATAGCTCTCCCTCTATAAATGGGATGATGTTTGCAAGCTTCCTCTCCGCACTGATATTCTGCTCTTACAGAATATCAGTGCATCGTCCGTGACAGTATCTCTATTGATTTACCGTATCAAAAAACTTCTCCAAGTCCATGTCCACCACATACACATATCCTTCGTCTGCATTTTTCTTGCATGCCTTCAACGCGTCGTGTGTTACCACGTCACCCATGATACACTGTAAACTATCTGCACCATGATCTTACACGATCACAAATTATGATCGACCGCTTATCATTAAAATGCACCCATCCGTACCAGCAGATATAACATCCAGATGGTATATAGTATTTCTGATCCAATAGTTAAAGATTTATGAAATCTATAGGTATTAAGTATAACAAGTTAATTGTGTAAAGTATAGTATTTACTATAGAAATATGGTATACTATGACTAACTTAAAATTTGATCGGGGGAACTTTTATGACAACAGAAAAAGCATGGGATCACGCTATTGGCATGATCAAAGTGGATGGGCTTGAACCGACTAAGGATTTTAAGAAATACATCGAACTAGAAAAAGCTGGCAAAGCCACTACGGAAGATCTGCTCCTTACGGCCAGATTGCTGCAGGATCTCTTTTTGGATAGCTCCAATTTCTTCCCCTGCCTTTTTACATTCTGCATCAAGTCCAGAAAAGCGGCGGTTGTATCCTTCCTGATCTTAGATGTGCCAGGTGTTCTCTTCCATATAAAGACGGAGGCCGACCATCTGCTTGTTTGAGGTCAAGAAAAAACTATTCAAGGAATGTAATGTGCATACGATCATCCGTATGCCAGGAAGCTGTTTTGCCCCATATACACCGATCACCACAAATCTGTTGTTCTTTGACAAAACAGGCGGCACCACCGAAACATGGTTTTATCGGTTCAATCTGGAAAATGGGCAGAGGTTCAGCATGAAACGGAACCCTTCACAAGGGAAAAACTGTCTGCCATCGACGAATGGTGGGATAACCGCATTGAAATAAAAGATAAAAAATTGGATGATCCCTTGTCCGACACATGGAAATCGCAATGTGTCAGCATTGGAGCGATCATTGATAAAAACTATGATCTTGACTTTTGTTGTTTTCCAAACGAGGAAAACTCACAGTACAATTAAAAACCGATAGTTCTGTGGATGGATTGTTAAAATTTATTTTTACCGAAAAAGAAAACTTAATTTTGGCAGGAAAAACAAAAAGGGAGAAGCCGTTGCCAACTATTACAGATGATGATATACCATTTAAAATCCCTCCATCTTGGAAATGGGAGCGATGGGGAAATTTGGCAAACAGCACACAATATGGTTATAATGCTCCTGCCTCTCCCCAAGGCGATATACGGATGGTAAGAATCAGCGATATCCAGGACAATATTATAGACTGGGATACAGTTCCTTATTGCCAAATTTCCGAAAAAGAAATTCCCACATATCTTCTTGCAGAAAATGATTTACTATTTGCCAGAACAGGAGGAACAGTCGGAAGATCATATTTAGTCACTAACATGACAGAACGAGCCATTTATGCGGGATACCTTATCCATTCTAACTATAATAAAAGACTTTGTCCTCAATATTTGAAATATTTCATGGATAGCCCTTTGTATTGGTCGCCACTACGAAATGGAACAACTCAAACAGCACAGCCAAACTGTAACGGAAAAACACTTTCAAAAATGATGGTTCCAATTCCACCCATAGAAGAACAGCAACGCATCGTGGAACATCTGGATAGGTTGTTGCCGCTGTGTGACGAGTTGATATAAAAGGAGGAGCCTCTATGGATTATGATATTTACTGTGATGAAAGCAGACAGGATCTGCTAACATCTCCTGTATCTATAGAGTCCTTCACGTTTTTTGGTATTCTTGCCAGAGACGCCTTCGTCTATCTAATAGCCGTCTTTGATACAATGTAACTTTGCCCCATATTTTTTAACTTTGCCTCTGAGGGGTGTACACGGAATAAAAAGCGTTGCTAAAAATCTGTTTTTATGCCGAAAAAAGCACAAAAAAGGCAGCTTCTAAAAAATCAGAGCCGCCTTTTCTTTATGAAAAATACTTCGCACATCGCCCTTATTATTCCATCGCCCAATCCTGGCTCTGCGTCTGGAGCTTCACCATGCGGGCATAGATACCGTTCTTTTTCAGGAGCGTATCGGATCTGCCCTGCTCCGCCACTGTGCCTTCCGAAAGGACGACAATCTGATCCGCCCCGGCAACAGTACGCATACGGTGGGCAATGATCATGACCGTCTTATTCTCGATCAGCCTTGGCAACGCCTCCTGGATCAGAGTCTCATTTTCCACATCAAGGCTTGCCGTCGCCTCGTCCAGCAGGATGATCGGGGCATCTTTTAAGAATGCCCTGGCTATCGAGATACGCTGGCGTTCCCCGCCTGACAGTTCGCAGCCGTTCTCCCCGATCAGTGTATTCCACTTGTCCGGGAGCCTCTTTGCAAATCCATCCACGTTGGCAAGCCTCGCCGCCTCAAACACCTCTTCATCGGTCGCATCCTTTCGCCCCAGGCGGATATTCTCCATGACCGTATTGTTAAACAGCGTCACATCCTGGAACACGATGGAATACAGGGACATCAGCGATT
>CANTEW010000037.1 GCA_947652925.1 uncultured Lachnospiraceae bacterium | reverse complement strand
TCAAAAGCACTTGGCTGGGAAGCTCCTGTAGTTGCCGCATAGGTTTTCTGCCAAGATTAAAAAATACGAAAAAAGCTTGATAGGGGCAGTCTGCGCTTTTTTGGCTACCCGGAAGGTATTGTTTCAAAGTAATAGTAGCGGCCCCCGACGCGCACCCATTTATCTGTGACTTTCTTTCCCTTTGCAAAATAATAAGTCTTCCCGCCTACCACCTGCAGACCGTTTTTTCCTGCTGCCGATACAGTCAATGGGGCGGATACGGCAAAGACCTGCAGCACCAGGATACACACCAGGACAAGAGGTAAGAGCTTTTTCTTATCCATTTTATTTCCCTCCTTTTCTTTTGTCATCTCATATACGGATAGCTTTCGCCGTCTTTGTCTCAAAATCCTCATAGCCACATCCATAATATCTCATTGAATGGCTTGCACTATTGAGCGCCGGATCATAGACCAGACCGTTGATCTCTGCCCATCCATGATCCGTATCTGTACATACATAGACATCCTCATATCCGATGGCATTGGCCAAGAACGCGAATGCGGAACTAAATGAAAAGCAATTCCCTCCCTCTCCAAAAAAGATATCTTTTGCATAGATGGGTCCCCAATCCTTTTTCATGTCAAATACCCGCGGCGTGTAACCTGGGGCCTTGCACACCCATGCATAACAAGCAGACAGCTTTTTCTCTCTGCTCCAAGTGGGCTTTGTGATCTGATCCACTATCTCATTCGCTTTCACCATCATCCTCATCTTGCGTCTGTTCGCCGGAGTGATACGCGCTCTCCCATCTTTTCCGATCGTGAATCCATTCATATCCCGACGATCTCTGGACATGATCCCCTTCTTCGGTCCAAAATAACAATATGCCCACTTACCTTTCAGTTTCACTTTCCTCCATCCACGTTTCAATACGCCCGATGCATCAAAATAGTATTGTTTTCCCTTAATGGTACACAATCCAGTACGTTTCTCGCCATGCCTATCATAATAACAGGTGCCCCCTTTTCTTGTGACCCATTTGTTCCGGGGTGCTGCTGAGACAGAAAAGGCACATACCACTGTCAGTATAAATACAGCCAGCAACGGGATCGATCTTTTCAAACCTTTTCCCAATGAACCACTCCCTTCTTTGATATCCCTTCTACATTTGATTGTACCACTCTTTTATGCGCTTTGCAATATAATAGGATATTTTACACCATATATAGTTTGTATTATCGATCTGTCACAGACTAGTGTGGCGACAAGTTGACTTCTGTAATAAAGCGTGCCGAATATTTTGTCGCTCTGTAAGGCGGAGGAATGAGGTGTAGCGGTGGCTACAGCGATTGACGACAACGCAGCAGATGGCAAAATAGGCGGTGCGATTGATACAGAAGTCAGCTTGTTGCTACACTAGTACTCCATCCAGTCAGAAATTGTAGTTTGACTTTGCCTGGTCTGCACCAGTGCTAGGCAAAATTTTGACAGCGATGCGGTGGCATCGGTTAAAAATTTTAACAACGTAATGGTGCGGAGCAGACGGAATCAAACTATGATTTCTGGCCGGATGGAGTACTAGAGCATGTCTTAAAAATGCTTTATGTCAACTGTGCGTCACGGTTTGTGGGGAATTTTTCCCAAATAAAGGAGGCGTAAGCGGTTGCTACGGTGATCGACGGTGCTATGTGCCAGTGGCACATGTTCAGCACGAACCGGAACGAAGTGCAGATCAACGCAGCAGATGGCAAAATAGGCGGTACGATCATCATAGAAGCCATCTGGTCACTGCACGCGTGTCATATGGACTTTCTTATTTTGTGCATACTCCGCTCCTTATTTTTGAAAGATACATTCATATATAAAGAATGGTACATGCATATATTTTATATTATATTGGATTTTATAACGAGGTGGATAACATGGATAAAAAAGAATTGGACCGGATGGCTTCTTACATAAAAGAGAAGCGGAAGGCATATGGGTACACGCAAGAACAGATGGCTGAACAATTAGATATGTCTTATAGTTATTATACAAAGATAGAAAATGGTTTTCAAATGCCTTCTTTTGGTAAATTGATAAAGATCGTATCCCTCCTGCATCTCTCATTAGACAAACTGATCTTTGGCAAGGATATGTCTGAACAGCCCTTCTCTCCAGACACGCAGGAACTCCTCCAATTTATCAAACAATATGACAAAAAAGATATCGTCCTCTGCCGGGACCTGCTCAACAAGATCATCTCTTATCTGGATTAGAGCGTGTCTTAAAAATGCTTTATGTCAACTGTGCGTCTTGGTTTGTGAGGAATTTTTCCCAAATGAGGAGACGCAGCGGGCTACGCTGACAAAATGCGGGGCAGATCGACTGAAAAGCGGGGCGTGCGGGTGGCGTGAATGATCTTTAAGACACGCTCTAGTGTATCGACAAGTTGACTTCTATAATAAAGTGTGCCAATGCTAGGCAAAATTTCGACGGCGATGCGGTGGCTGAGGCATTGTCTGGTCATCACATTGAGCTCTATTTCAGCAATATCCAGCCAGCTCCCATGCTTTGGCGTATAATGGATCTCCAATTTTTTAATGATGCGCCTTGCTTCCTCCGGTGGATACCGTTTGTACAAAGATGACACTTTATGGGTGTTCAGATCATCCATCACAAGGATGATCTTCTCGGCGTCAGGGTACATGACATCCACCAGGTATTTGATCTCTTCTGCCCAGTCAACGGCTGTACGGTGTTCCCGTACACTTACATGGTGCATGCCTCCAAGCGGCTCCACGAAGGCAAAGATGCTGACTGTTCCGCTGCGCACATATTCGGAGTCTGTTTTCCGGTCACTTCCAGGGATCATCGGCAGGGACTCCCTGGCATCCCCCCAGGAGCTGGTACGGCTTTTCGTCCATGCATACCACAGGACGTTTTTCCTCATAGGGAAGCTCGTAGACGTCGAGGATATCCTCCATGCAGGCTATAAATTCTGGGTCTTCTTTTAGCGGGATACACCAGTAATCGTTTTTATGAGGCCGAAGTTTGTTTTTTTTAATGCATTGCGGATGGCTTCCCTTCCTACGGAAGTCTCCAGGACAACTTTGGATCTTTCCTCCAGCAGACGGATCGTCCACCGTGAGTGTCCTTCCGGGACAGGGCCACAGGCAAGCTCAGTAAGCCTCGCTTCTGCACGTCCGTCAACCTTGCGCCTTGCATTATCTGAATTTATGCTCCTCTTAAATTCAGTAACGGAGTCGATGCCGCCATTCACGTATTTTTTCACAGTGTTGGTGACGGTTGCCATGCAGACGCCATTGGATCTTGCGCTTTGTTCATGGGTCAAGATCCTTCCGTGATCCTCGTCCAGGTCGAGAACGATCTGGCATCTGCTCCGGATGGTTTTTGAAGTTTCTTTCTTGCGGATAACGGATTTCAGTTTTTTAAATTCTTCTTCTGTAAGATGGATATTATATTTTTTAGGTCTTGCCATAGGGATTACCGCCGTTTCTTTATATAATAACTCTAAACGGCAATATTTACCAGAAATATTTCATTAAAAATCAACAGGTCAATACACTAGTGTACTGTACCGCTCATATTCAGCAAAACTCCTTGCCCAATCTTTCATCAGACTGTGTTGGCTTCGATCAACGATGCCACCGCATCGCCTCACTCAGCCGCCTTGCTGCTGAAAGATTGTCCGGCAGATCTTTGCTAAACATGAACGGTACAGTACATTAGAACATATCTCTGAAAGGAGGGCGGCAGGGTGGGAGACAGACATCCTCACCGCTGCCCCCTGGACCGCAGCAACGCCTGGACCCCATAATACAGAGCTTTTGTCTCCAAGGGTGTCCTTTCCGACGGAAAATACCCAATAAATTCGCTGATCAGTGTCCCTCGATACTGCTCTTTTAATTTGTCAAGGTCATGGTCCGGCTCTGTCAAGTCCACGACTTCCAACACATTTCCCAACTTCTGGATCCTCTCGGGATAAAAGACCGTATCTCCGTCCCTCCTCCCTACCAATGTGATATGATAGAGATCATCCATCCCCTGCTGCTGCAGGCCCTGTCGGATCGTATCTTCCAGAGAGAGCTGTGTTGTATCCCCGTCGATCTGGACTTCCAAAGATCTATACTGTCTCTTCGCACACGGACAGAAAGTGATATGGACCTGCCCGCCTGCATATTCCCCCAAGATATACCCATGCGCTCCTGTCTCCGTACGGTCAAGAGGCTCAAGTGAACCTGGATAGGCAATGGCATCCGCCTGGATGATCTGGGGTTTATGTATATGCCCAAGGGCAACATAATCAAATCCCGCCCGTTTCAGCCGGCTCATATTGATAGGGATATGATGGGCATCGCCCCCATGAGCCAGGAGGATGTGACAGGCATCCTTTGCCAACGGCTGCACATGATCGTAATACGCTTTCGTGATCTCCTTAGAATAATAACTCAACCCGTAGACATAGGTATCTAATCCCTTCAGATAAACAGCGTCGTAAGTCTCGCCAAACAGACATATGACATTCTTGCCCCAGGGGAATGTCTTATAATAAGAATCTTCTTTCAGGTAGTCATGATTTCCCGCGATCAACACCACCTTTGTATCTGGTATCGTACTAAAGAGATAACTCACATCCCTCAGCTCTTTTTTCAAGGGCTGCCGATGGAACAGATCGCCGCTGATGAGGAGGAGCTGCACCTGCTTCTCCCTCACATCCCGGATCACTCTCTGAAAAGTCTCCCAGATCTCATTTTCCCTTTCCTCACACCAGGGAAACCCAGTATCAGGGGCCGCCCCCAGATGTACGTCTGCCAAATGGATAAAACGCATAGCACCCTCCTACGCCGTATGGATACAAAAAGACAGGCCGCTGCTCTCTACACTATGGCAGCCACCTGTCTCTTTTTAGATCCTTTTTTATCAGGCGATATATTCCCTGTTTGCCAGATCTACCTGCTGTACTGTCCCTGCCATCCCTGTACTTTCTTTCAGATAGACACCTGTCGCGCGGACCGCCCCCAAGACATCATTGTTCTTTTCATCTGTGATGCTGAACTGGCTGCTGGCACTGCCCAGATAGATAGCGCCCACATCTGCCTCTTTCAGAGTCTTGAGTACATCATTCCCATCTTTATCTTTCGACCAGATCCGGAGCTTGGAGAAGATCTCATCATTTTCATCGATCCATCCGTTCCCATCCTCATCGTAAGCCGCCAGATCGGCAAAACCATCACCGGAACGGGTCCCGAACAGTTCACTGCCATCGTTGATCTTGCCGTCCCCATTTTTATCAAGGGCCAAGAATCCACTCCCTTCCCGCAGCATGGAGATCTGATCCAACTTGCCGTCACAATCGATATCAAATTGGAAAGTCATATCTGTGACCCCTGCCGGAAGATCATCCATATTGATCACCAACGGATCGGTCATCACGACCTGCTGTGTGGACTCGATATTTACCTGGCTGGCAAATTCACGGCTCATATTGAGATCGACTCCGAAGGAGATACTCCTCCCATCCTCCGTCTGCACATACCCGCCTGCCTGGACGTGTACCGCTTCCTGTTCCACCAGAGTGGAAGAGACACGCTTCGTCTCTGTGACCATCATCCTTCCTGAACCTCCAGCCACATGGACACCCTCACTGAAAGATATGCCTTGATCTCTCTGGGAGGCATTCTGGATAGCAAACATCTGCGACATAAGATCGTCGGACTTATGCCCTGTCCGGTTCCCCAGATAATCTTTCAGAGACAGCTTGGTATTCCCAAATCCTGTCTTGAGCATATCCAGCAGACGGTCAAAGACACTTGTGAAGACTTTGTTCTCCAATCCAGGCATACCGCCTGTCACCATCCCGGACGCCTGGCCGCGGACAGACCTCAAGCTGTAAGTCTTGCTCTCTGCGGACATTTCCAGACTATTTCCGTCAGCATCCTTATAAGCCAGATCCAGCCCACTCTCACGCACTTCGGTGGACATATAGTTTACTGTCGTCCTGGTAAACCCGCTCTTTTCATTCCGTTGGGTAGTCTCTGTACGCACATCCACTTTTTTGTGATAATCACGTTGCGAACTCAATGCAACACTCCCTGTTGCGATCCTCATAAGCGAACCTCCTTTTTCACTTAATCTTTTTATATGTTCCAGACTCTCTTACAAAATTGTAGTAGCCTATAGTGATTATCGGCAATTTTATTCTGACAGATAATGGATGCGTACTATTTTAAATTTTCAGGATTCAAGGCTTCTAATGCAGGGACTACAAAGCGTCCATCCTTGCGGATGAGCACATCGTCAAAATATATCTCCCCGCCGCCATATTCAGGACGCTGTATCCATACAAGATCCCAATGGATCGCGGATGTATTGCCGTTTGAGGTCTCCTCATAACAATTCCCCGGTGTAAAATGGATCGATCCCTGTATCTTTTCATCAAAAAGGATATCTTTCATAGGTTCCAGTATATAAGGGTTCACACCTATCGCGAATTCCCCTATATACCGCGCACCTTCATCCGTATCCAGCACCCGGTTGAGCCGCTGGGTATCATTTGCAGTAGCTTTCACGATCTTTCCATCTTTAAAGGTCAGGGACACATTCTCAAAAGTAAATCCCTGATATACGGAAGGTGTATTGTAAGTGATCGTCCCGTTGACAGAATCCCTGACCGGAGCCGAGTAGACTTCTCCGTCCGGTATATTGCGCAGACCAGAGCATGGGACCGCCCCGATCCCTTTGATAGAAAAAGAGATATCCGTCCCCGGCCCAGTCATCCGCACCCTGTCCGTTTTTTCCATATACTCTACCAAAGGCTGCATCGCCCGATCCATCTGCCTGTAATCCAGTGTGCAGACATCAAAATAAAAATCTTCAAAAGCTTCCGTACTTGTATTGGACAATTGGGCCATAGCCGCATTGGGGTAGCGCAGTACCACCCATTTCGTCTTTGGTACCCGTATCTCATGATGCACAGGTGTAGAATAATACGTTTCGTATAATCTCATCTTATCAGACGGCACGTCCGACAATTCTGATACATTATCGCTCCCCCGGACAGCGATGTATGCATCCATCATGGACATCTCCAGAGCATCTACTTTCGCCATATCTTCCATCTGCTCTTTCGTACAGGAGAGCAGTACCTCTCTCTGCAGCTGTGGATCCGTATAGTGTACAAACGGTATGCCGCCTGCCTGATACACTTCTTTCACCAGCTGCCTGGCCAGATCCTTTGTCTCTTTTCCGATATAATGGATATACACTTTCTCTCCCTGCTGCACATTACAGGAATAACCCACTAATGATCTTGCTAGCTTTACGATCCTACTATCCATGTCTCTGCCACTCCTTTTACTTTACTATCGGTTCCATATAACTGTAGAAAACATTTCCGGCTGCCTGGAACAATCCCGTACTCTCATCCATCGCCATATATTTTGTCTGCTGGTCATCCGGGTTATAGACGATCGTATTGTACTGATCGTAACCTACGATCACATAACTCCCCCCGTCCCCTCTGGCAGCGATCACCGGGCGCTGTGCGCTGACAAAATATAAGACTTGATCCAACGTACATCCAGCCAGATTCATGATCTGCCCCTCAGAAGCCAGATCCTCACTCAGTGTAGCAGGATCCAGAGTCCCCTTCAAGATAGCTTCCGGCACATCCCCCAGGTCCAGCCAGATCTTCGTCTTCTTATTGCCCCGTTCCCAGACATACTGCTGCGCACGGTTTAAGACGACACCCAGCTTTGCATCCGCCTGTGCGATAGATCTTGCGGCATCTGTATACGCGTTGTCCAGCTTTCCTCCTGCATAGACATAATATATATCTTCCATGGGCACCTGTGTATCCACATCCAGCACAGTCTCTTCATTTTCAGCCCGATGTTTTGCGATGACCACCACAGGCATATTATTCTTTATCGTCTGTTCAAGATCCAGATGGATGATAAATCCCCTGCGGGGCGTATACGCCGTTCCCAAAGAGACCTGCTGCTCTTCCGCTTTCCGGTTATTCATGATATTATCCAGGCTTGTGGCCACATAGGCATTATCCCGCCATCTGGCAAGCTGGATCTCCATAATGGAATCATTCATCTTCACATCAACAATGTATTGTTCCGGCTGGGAATATTCTTTCACGATATTCCCCTCGAAATCTTCGATCCGGATAGAATCCATGGCAAACACCATTTTCCCAGTGGCATCCACCACCACATTCTCTTTCCTGGCAAACCCATAGACCAGATCCTCATTCAAAAATCCCAATGCCTTGATGCAGACGCCCTCTGTTGACTGTATCTTCCGTATCTTCCCGGTATCAAGATCGATGATCCCGATCTTTGTACAATGGTACACATCCTCCCCTTCCATCCACGCACCGCTGGAATTGGAAGTCGATGAAACAAAATGGCCTGCTTTGATCCCTTCCTGGATCACTTCATAACTGCGCCCACCGATGTCCACCTGGTACAAGCTCCCTCCCATGAACAAAAACAACTGATCTTGTTCATTTACATAAGATAGGCTGTCCAGATCCATCTTCAAAAATTCATAAGACTTTGTGCTGGGGATAAACACTTGCTCATCCACAAGATTCTGGTCATTGCTGTATCTGTAAACACCCACGCCCACCATCCCCTCATGGTCCCCCCGGTTAAAATATCCATAGACCACGAAATCCATATCCCCGGATGCATCTATCCGGACGATCTTCATATCATGGGAAACATTGGCATCCCGTCCATCTCCGCCCTCTAACTGACGGAAACTGAACACTCTGGTAAATTTATTCGCACTGCGGTTGTAAGTCCACAGATCCCCCTGCTGCACAAAAGCGACGATCTCACCATTGGGATCGCTCATATACTGCATATCCTTGGAACCAACCCCAATGGCAAGCCCTTCATTGTCCACCACTGGCAGATCTCCGTCAAAGACCTGCTGGGCATTTCTGTTAAAATCCAGCAGGAACACGCCGTTTTCTGTATAGCGCATCCGGTAAAACTCTGTGACTCCATAGCTCTCTGTCTGCTTGTCCTCATTTTGGGCTGTGATCTCATAATCCAGAGCGATACTCCCCGTCGTCTCATTGATATCTTTGATCACCGGGACAGCTTTCCTGGAGATCGTAGGGGACAGATCCCCCCATGTGATCATATCCAGAGAAGAATGGATATTTACAGAAGTAAAGCTATTATCTGCAACAGAATCATCTGATTCCACATAAGCCGCCAATTCTGCCGTAGAATCCTTGATCATACATTTTTCATAAAAATTCTGTACAAACCGTATATACTGTTCTGTATTCAACCGGGAGCGCTGGATGATCCTGGTATAATAGTAGATCTCACCCACCGAGGTATCCAAAGTGATCTGCAGAGAATATTCCTGGTTCATCAGCATCTCCTCGGCCTTCAGATCCAAGGTCACTTTAAAATAAGCATCCTGGCTGGTCAGTTTACGCGTAGAACTATTCTCGATCACTTTACTGCCATCCGATGTACGGATCTCGTACGAGAGATCATACAGATCACAGCCATAGGGATCGACCACCAGCGTGATGCTCTTGGATGTGTCCATGGGCGTCAGGCTGTCCCTGGTGAAATCCACCTGCATTTTTTCTGCATAGCCATACATGCGGTTTACATATGTACCGCTGATCTCTACCATCACCTCGGGAAACGATGCGTCGGAAAGGTCTGTGGCATCACTGGACATTTCCCCGTTCATGAGTATGGATGACACTGCCACTCCAGAGATGAAGACCAGCAGCAGCACCCCTATCCGGATCAATATTTTTTTCATATACTGTAGACTCTCCTGTCATTTACCTGTCTATTCCAATATTGTAATAGTTTTACGAAAAAATCACAAGCACTTTATAGATAATTTATAAACCGGGAGGGAGCCCTATCTCCCCCCTTAACGGTCCCTATCTCAAAAATACCTGCGCCGGCAGGATCTGCAACGCCGTCTGTGTATCTCCTGAAAGAGCAGCACCTGGACAAGATCCTCCAAAGATGCCGCCGCCACCCCTCCTGTCTCTACCTCGTCAGCTATACGCCGACAGACCAGATCCAGAGTGGCCCGATCCGGATATTCATCGTAGATAGGACTGCCCGGATAATCCATATGGTCGCATACTTCCTCAACTTTTTCCTGGATCTTAAGTGCTGTTTCCGGATAGTAAGTCTTTATCATCTGAAATTCTTTCTCCTGCTGGCGCTCCCCTTCATAGAACAATGGCGTTGAATAGGCCATGTAAAAAGGATAATATCTATCATGATACATAGTGGTCCTCCCTTCCCATATATGGTATTAATATATGCAGCTGTCCGTCTATAGTGTAGTGACAGGTTGGCTTCTATGATAGATCGTGCCGGATATTTTGTCACTCTACAAGGCGGAGGGATGAGGCGTAGCGGTGGCTACATCGATCAACGGTGCTAGGTACCAGTGGCACATGTTCAGCATGGACCGGAACGGAGTGTAGATCAACGCAGCAGATGGCAATTTTGATTTCTTTTGATGTTCGACAAAATAGGGTTGACTATATACTGCATATGTTGTAAATTTAAGTGATCGGTCTAACGGGATCATTACCAAAGAAAGGAAATATCGCATCATGAAAGAATGGAGCAAAGAATGGAGAACGGCTAGATTCTGGCAGCAGCAGGCCGTTGCCTGTATCGGCTGCTTTTTGTTCGCCTTAGGTTTTTGTGTGTTTATCATCCCTCAGAATTTTTTCAGCGGCAGCTTCACCGGGATCGCCCAGATCATCCAGACACTGCTGGCCCGGTATGCATCCTGGCATCCGGCTTTTGATCTGACTGGTATCTTTTTGTATATCATCAATATCCCTCTGATGATCTTGGCATGGTTGAAGATCGGAAAGAGTTTCTTTATGAAGAGCCTGATCTCTATAACTGTGCAGTCACTGTTCCTTTCCCTGATCCCCGTCCCGGCAGACCCTCCCGTGTCAGATCCACTGACCTGCTGTGTGATCGGAGGGCTCATCTCCGGCCTGGGGAGCGGACTGGTGTTGAGGAGCGGCAGTTCCGGAGGCGGAACAGACATCATAGGGATGTATTGTACGAAAAAATATCCTGATTTCAGTGTTGGAAAAGTCTCCCTGATCATCAGCGCCGCCGTGTTTTCCGTGTGCCTTTTATTATACGATCTGGAAACTGTGGTCTACTCTGCTATATATTCCACACTGTTTCTGACCGTCCTGGACCGGGTGCATTATCAAAATATCAAGACCAGCGCCATGGTCATCACGAAAAAACAAGAAGTCGGGGATATGATCTTGCACAGCCTGGAGAGAGGTGTGACTGTCTGGGAAGGAGAAGGGGGATATACGCATCAGCCCACGTACATTTATCTGACTGTTTTATCTAAATACGAAACAGGCCAGTTAAAACGACAGATCCATCAAGTAGATCCCCATGCTTTTGTGATCTTTAACAACGATATCAATGTGGATGGTTATTTTCAAAAAAGGCTATGATCCTTTCGAATCCCATAAAATGAGAAGCCTTTACCAATACTGTGCCTTCCTGTGTCCCTAGATCCGGCAGGATATCCATCAGGCCTTCCAGGTCTTCCAGATAGATCACCTCCAGATCAGGAGCTTCCTGGCGGGCTGCCTCTGCCATATAGCGGGACAAGGACCCGACACATATGCATAGATCCAGACCCGCGGCAGCTGCACAGGCGCCTGTTTCCTGGTGGAGACGCTGTTCGTCACTGCCCAGTTCACCCATATCCCCCAGGATCGCGATCTTTCTCCCCGATGCATTTTTCAGCACCTCCAGAGAAGCTTTCATGGAGACTGGGTTTGCGTTGTAGCAATCGTCGATCACTGTGAGCAGGCCTGCTCTTATCATCCGCATCCTGCCGCCGATCGCCTCTAGGCTCTCTATACCCTTTTGTATCTCTTCTATCGACAAGCCATAACATCTCCCTACAGCCGCGGCCGCCAGAGCATTATAGACCATATGCCGGCCAGGTATGGGGATCCTTACCTGAAATGTCCCCCCCTCCATATGGATACGGCATCGTGTCCCTGTCAAGTCATGCGTCTCCAGTCCATCCGCCCATACATCTGATCTTCTGTCCAGACCAAAAAACAAAGGCTTTCTGCCATTTACATCTTCCACGGCCGCTAATCTGGTATCATCGCCATTCAGCACCACACGCCCATCTCCATCCATATACTGGAAGACTTCCGTCTTCGCCTTAAAGACCCCATCCAGGCTGCCCAGAAACTCCAGATGGCAGGGACCTATGTTGGTGATCACACAGGTATCCGGTCTCGCTATCTTAGCCAATCTGGACATCTCCCCGAATTGGTTGATCCCCATCTCCAACACCGCGATCTGATGTTCCGGACGCAGACGGAAAACAGTCAGCGGGAGCCCCAATTCATTGTTAAAATTTCCCTGGGTCTTCAATACACAGTATCTCTGGGCTAAAACAGCACTGATCACTTCTTTCGTACTCGTCTTTCCCACACTGCCTGTGACCCCCACCACCGGTATCCCGAGACCTTCCAGATAATATCCCGCGATATCTTTGACCGCCTGGAGGGAGGAATCCACTTTTATATAAGGATAAGACTGCATCCCCAGATCCTGTTCTGAAAGGACGGCCATAGCCCCTCTATCTATCACATCTCCAATGAATCTGTGTCCGTCCACCCGCTGGCCAGGTATCGCTACAAACAATGCGCCTGGCTGTGCCTGGCGGCTGTCTGTGACAATACTCTCCACTTCATATTTTTTTTGTTCCGGACTGCCGCAGTATGTCCCCCGGCAGACCCTGGCAAGGTTATCCAATGTCAGACCTTTCATGCACGCCTCCTTGCATCCTTCTCATATTTTTTTATAGAGACCTGTATCAGCTTTTCGCACAATCCCGGAAAATCTATCCCCAGAGCAGCCGCCTCCTGGGGGAGCAGGCTCGTAGGCGTCATACCTGGCAGTGTATTGGCCTCCAGACAGTAGATCTGCCCATCCGCCCCCATCATAAAATCCAAACGGCTGTATGCCTCCAGGGTCAGCAGACGATGGCCCATCTTCGCATAGCCCTGCATCTCCCTCACTTTTTCTTCCGGCAGATCTGCCGGACAAGTTTCTACCGCAGAACCCGGTTCATATTTATTTCTATAATCATAGAACCCCTTCAATGGTGCGATCTCTATGACTGGCAGCGCTTCCCCGTCAATAACGCCCACAGAAAATTCCCGTCCTTCTATGTGATCCTCCACGATGATCTTATCTTCCCAGGCAAATGCTTCCTCCAGGGCCTTCTCGTACGCTGCCTGATCCCACGCGATCGAGACGCCGATGCTGGATCCCCCGCTGCATGGTTTCACCACCACTGGAAGCTCCATCCCGTGATCTTCCAGCCGGCGGCTGCCTTCCCCCCGCCAGAGTATGATCCCTTTGGGCATGGGGATCCCCCCGGCGGCAAAGATCTGTTTTGTGATCCCCTTATCCATCGCCATGCCGCTCCCGATCGCCCCGGTCCCAGTGTACCGGATACCAAAAAGATCCAGCGCCGCCTGTATCTTCCCATCCTCACCATTTGCTCCATGAAGGGCCAGGAATACCATATCTGCTCCTTTGCAGATATCCAGTACATGCGGACCAAAAAACTCTCTCCGGGTCTTGCTCATCTCCTGGATCTTGTCGTTCCAACTCTCAATATATGAAACTGCCTCCTCCAGCTGGTCATCTGTTGAGAAAAGGTTTCTCCATCCATCCCCCTCCAGTCCTGCGAACACATCCACTAACACAGCCAGATGGCCTTTTTCTCTCAAAGCCTCACAAACTTTCGTCCCCGTGACGATAGATACGGCACGCTCTGAGCTGGTCCCCCCTGCTAATACTACGATCTTCATCCCTGATCCTCCTCTCCATGTCCGCCTCTATCAATAAACTACGATGGGCACACCGATCTCGATATTCTCATAAATTTTTTTTGCCATGTCAGACGGAGTATTCACACATCCATGGGATCCACTCTTCTTATAGATCTCGCCGCCAAATTCAGATCTCCATGGGGCATCATGGATGCCCACATCTTTATTAAAAGGCATCCAATAGGTCACCGGACTGGCATAATCCTCACCTTTTAATACTGCTGGGGATTTCTTATTATCAAGAGCGTACACACCTGTGGGTGTAGCATACTTCTTGTTCTGCGTACCAGTCACCACCGGTGTATCCACGAGCAGCGTACCATTCAGATAGAAACACATCCTCTGTTTTGTCAGATCCACCTCGACATATGTATCGCCGATATCGTTCTCTTCACGGTCATATCCCCGGTACAGATACTCGGGTTCCCGGATCACTTCTCTTCCAGCTTCGATATCCGCTCTCAAGGTTTCTACTTCTTTTTCCTCATAGATCACCCAGCCGTAATCCCCGCCTTTGACCTTGATCATATTGCCTTCCGCCGTCCTAAAATCCCGTTCACTGCCATAGGTATCATATTTGACGGCCAGCTGATGGACATATTCTTTTAACTGTGCTTCATCTAAAAGATACTCCCCATCCTCTCCCTGCACCACCCAGTCCTGCAGGATCTCCGCATCCAGGACTTCATTCCTGTCCTGAAAGTCGTATGTGATCTTGACTGTAGCCAGACGGTCTAACTGCTCTTTGTGCTGGGCCAATGTTTTATCATCCCGATAGACCTGAGGCAGGATATAGCATCCCTTTTCCACCAGATCCACGACTGACTGCCCATTCTCCACTGCCTTTCTCACCTGGGATATGACTTTCTTCCGATCCAATGTATCCCCTTCCACCTCCGGCACGATCTCAAAACCTGTCTCTGTCTTTTCAATATATGCATCTTCCGGAGCTTCCATCTCTTTAAAGCACTCCAGATCCCTGACTGTTCTTTTCAATTTTTTCTTGTCATAAGTAGTCATGGCTTCTATCGTATAATTTTTCGGATTATCCAGAGAAAGGAACCAAGTCCACCGCTTCTGGCTGTTGACCAGATGATAGATATCTTCGTTCTCTTCATATTGTATATCTATCTGTTCAGCCAGGATGTTTTCCTGTTTTTCATCCATCTCATAGATCGTGAGCGTGTACGCAGCTATCTCATCCGCTATGATCTCCTGTACACGCTCCGCCGTCTGATAGGAGACATCCAGGCCATTGATCGAAGAATCCGGAAGAAAATGACTAGAGAAAAAATATGCGCCCGCCCCATAGATACCGGCGACGGCCAATATAAAAAAAATGGTCATCCCTATTGCGATCTTCTTCCCTCTGCCCATATATGATCACTCCTAATCATTTTATCATCTGCTCTCCAATATCTTATCAATACTCACTAATTTTACACAGAGTACAAACAATCTCCCGGCCAGCTCCAGTTCTTCCAACGAAGGATAGGTGGGCGCGATTCTTATATTACTGTCTCGTGGGTCTTTGCCATATGGAAAGGAAGCCCCTGCCGGAGTCAGTACCAAGCCAGCCTCTTTCGCTTTCGCAACGATCGCCCCCGCACAGCCGTCCAAAGCCTCGAATGATATAAAATAACCGCCCCTTGGATACGTCCAAGTCCCGATCCCCAGACCACCCAATTCCCGTTCCAGCTCGCCCCAGACAGTCTTAAATTTGATGAGGGTCATCTCTCCTTGTTTCTTCATATGTTCCTTGATACCATCCATATCTTTTAGAAAAAGTGTATGACGGAGCTGATTGATCTTATCATGCCCGATGGTCTGGATCTTGAGATGCTGCAGAAAGTCCTTGCGGTTTCCTTCAGAAGCAGCTACCATACAGATACCGGAGCCGGGAAAGGTCACTTTAGAAGTGGAGACAAATTCATACACCATATCCTCTCTTCCCGCCGCTTTACACAGAGAGAGGATATCCGGGAGCTGATCTTGCTCTCTTTCATCTGCATATAGATGATGCACCGCATAAGCATTATCCCAGAAGATCCTAAAATCTCTGGCTTTCGGCTCCAGCGCAGCAAATCTTTTTACCGTTTCCGCAGAATAAGTATATCCCTGGGGATTGGAGTATTTGGGAACGCACCAGATACCTTTGATCGACTCATCCTCTTTTACTAACTTCTCAACCACATCCATATCCGGGCCATTCTCTGTCATCTCCACCAAGATCATCTCAATACCAAAATATTCTGTAATACTAAAATGGCGGTCATAACCCGGCACAGGACATAGAAATCTCACTTTATCTAACTTTGCCCATGGGGTACTCCCCATCACACCGTGGGTCATAGAACGGGACACCGCATCAAACATGATACTCAAACTGGCATTGCCGAACACGATCACCTGCTCCGGATCAGCTCCTACCATTCCCGCCAGCAATCGCTTTGCTTCCGGCAGACCATCCGGCAGACCATAATTCCTGGTATCCACACCCGTATCGTTTTTCATATCAGAACTACTGTTTATCACATCCAGCATACCCATAGATAATGCCAACTGCTCCGCACCTGGTTTTCCTCTGGACATATCTAATGACAACCCACGCCCTTTTATATCCTCAAACTGGGCCGTCAATCCCTTCTTCAAGGCCAACAGTCCTTCTTTCTTCATATGTTGATACGCTTCCATAATAACCTCCTCTTAGCTGATTACGTTTGCTGTATGATCACCTAATTTTAGTATGTCCTTTTACACATTGTCAAGCATTAGTTTGAGGAATGATTGCAAACAGAGGATCACATGTGGTATAATCCTGTTACTCTGCACGATATGGACGCTCATTATTATGGAAAGGAAATTTAAAACATGTGGACTGCGAATGATTGGAAAGAATATCAAGTATTGGACGCCTCCTCCGGCGAAAGGCTGGAACGATGGGGAAAATATATCTTAATACGCCCGGATCCACAGATAATCTGGGACACACCCCGCACTCTAAAAGAATGGGGGCAAAAAAACGGACATTACCACAGGAGTAAAAAAGGAGGAGGACAATGGGAGTTTTTCCATCTGCCCAAACAGTGGTCTATCCATTACAAAGGATTGACTTTCCATTTAAAGCCTTTCCATTTTAAACATACCGGACTCTTTCCTGAACAGGCTGCCAATTGGGACTGGATCACTGAAAAGATCAGGACCGCCGGACGGAAGATCAAAGTATTGAACCTGTTTGCTTATACCGGAGGTGCAACTCTGGCAGCAGCCGCGGCAGGCGCTGCCGTCACCCATGTAGACGCCTCAAAAGGTATGGTGACCTGGGCCAGGGAGAACGCCGTCTCCTCCGGACTGGAGCAAGCTCCCATACGCTGGCTGGTAGATGATTGTATAAAATTCGTAGAACGCGAGATACGCCGTGGCAACCAGTACGATGCCGTCATCATGGATCCTCCCTCTTACGGACGCGGACCCAAAGGAGAGATATGGAAACTGGAAGATTCTGTCTATCCCCTGATCTGCCGATGTGCCTGTCTCTTAAACGACCATCCGCTCTTTTTCCTGGTGAATTCCTACACCACAGGACTGGCGCCCGCGGTCCTCACTTATATGATCTCCACCGTCCTAAAAGACCGGCCGGGAAATGTAGTCTCTCAGGAGATCGGACTCCCTGTATCATCCACAGGACTGACGATCCCCTGCGGCTCGTCGGGACGTTGGGAAGCTGCCCCTCTCCCATGAGGGGCTTTATCACGCCACCACATTCCCAACTATGACGTAAGAAAATATATACATGATGACCGTGGCCAATGCGATCCCCAACAAGATCGCACCGGAAGATTTCTTGATATCAACTCCCAGGAGCGAAGCGATCAAGGCACCCGTCCATGCACCTGTCCCGGGAAGAGGGATCCCCACAAAAGCCACAAGACCCCAAAACTCATATTTCTTTATCTGGTCGCTCTTACCCATCGCTTTCTCTTCAAGTTTTACAATGACAGGCCGGAAAAACCTGATCTTCTTCAACCATTTAAAGATCTGCCTGATGAACAAAAGGATAAAAGGGATCGGGATGATATTCCCGACCACACAGATGGGTATAGCCTCCAGGGGCGGGACTTTCAGCAGACTGGATGCCAGCAGCCCTCCACGCAGTTCAAGGATCGGCAGCATGGAGATCAGGAACACTACCGCATGTTCCGAAATATAAGGGGAAAGGTTCACTGTGAACCATTGTACGAGTGATTCCATAAAACCTCCTTAGATAGATGAAAGATGGTCTTTCAGGAAACGGACTAAGATCCCCATCTCTTCCTGTGTTCCCACACTGATGCGCAGATGATCGCGTATCCTGTCCTGATCAAAGTGCCTCACATAGATACCAGCCCTGCGCAGCACATCATACAATCTCTCCCCTGGACACGATCTGTGTTTGGCAAATATAAAATTAGCCCTTGAATCTGTACATTGGAATCCCAGTGCGCACAGTTCCTTTTTTGCCCATTCCCTTGTATCTATGATCTTACGCAGCGTCTGCTGAAAATATTCCTCATCTTCCATGGCTTTTGCCCCCAGACAGACCGTCGGCTGATCCATCGTATAAGAATTAAAGGAAAATTTAACATCGTTTAAATATTTGATCAGTACAGCACTCCCCATGGCATATCCAATGCGCAGTCCTGCCAGGGATCTGGATTTTGAAAATGTGCGGACTACCAGGAGGTTCTCATACTTTTCAATGAGCGGTAAGACTGAACTTGCACCAAAATCCACATATGCCTCATCCACAATGACCACAACATCTCTGTTATGTTCCAGTATACTTTCTATGGCATCTGATCCCATGACTATGCCCGTAGGCGCATTTGGATTGGGAAAGATGATACCGCCGTTCTCCCTGAGATAGTCTGACGGGACGATCGAAAGATCCTCGGCAAGCTTTAGTCTCTCATAGGGGATCCTAAACAACTCTGCCCATACATCATAAAAAGAATATGTGATATCCGGAAACAGGATCGGTTTGGATGAGTTGAAAAAGGTCAAAAAAGACATGGCTAAAACATCATCTGAACCAACCCCTACAAACACCTGTCCCGGCTGCAGACCGTGATATGCTGCGATCGCATCCACCAAAACCCCCGCCGATGGATCCGGGTAAAGCCGCAGCCCCTTTCCATCCCATTCTCTGACCGCATGCATAAAGGTTGGAGAAGGGGGATACGGATTTTCATTTGTATTCAATTTTATGATCCCCGGGTCTTGCGGCTGCTCGCCAGGCGTATACGGGACTACTCTCCTGATATTCCTTTCCCATCCACCCATTTTAGATATCCCCCGTTTCATTTTTCTGAAGATATATATCTATCTTGTCTCCAGACCTTAGCTCCTGCTGGAAATAACTCTCTTTACCATTCACCCGCAGCTGCAGCATCCCATCCGGGTTCTTCAGATCGATCCCAGAATATTCTACCAGATCCATCAGATAATAAGGCACATCATCCTCTTTCTTTACCAAGAGCAAAGGCTCCCCATTCAAAAAAAATCTGCATACCTGGGCTGGCTGGACACGTTTTATGGGTTTGGGATCCGACGCCTCTGCCTCTGCCTCTTCCTCCTGCGGCTTTTCCTGGATGGCTTCCTTTTCTATCTGCGGTTTTATCTCCGCTCCCATCTCGTTGTTCATCTCAGACGCCGCTCGTACTGCCGGGGTTTCTTGTATTGGGACTGCCTGTCCTCTTCCCGTGATCACCACATCCCCTGTCTTCAGGACAGTGTCAAGAGGTACCATCTTCCCATTGACCGACGTTTTGCTCTCATACCCGGGTTCAACAATATCTGCCAATGTCACCTTTGCATTTTCTCCGTCAGAAGCAGGGATAAAATGTATCTGGTCCCCCGCATGTACTACATGGGAGACTTTCACTTCTTTTCCATTCACCTGCAGCTTAGATGGGATCCCCGGCGTACCATGATAAATCTTCCGGTCACCATCCAACTGTATCACGATATTCCGCCCTGACCGGGCCAACAGGTCCTGAGAGCGATAACCATTCATCATGAGTATATCCATGACTGTCAGACTGCCGCTGCGGAACAATTTTGAACGTTTTCCATTGAGCATCACATGGCAGCTGTCATTGATCATGTTCAAGCCCGCTGATACAGCGATCCCCAAAGGTGTGGCATACTCTGGATTATTGAGATCATACTCTTCTGAGACCGCATTGACAGAAAAATTGTTTCCTGCAATGGCCACTCTGTTCAGATCCATCTCCATATATTTTGCCACACATTCCCGCATATCTGCCAATTTACTGCCGCCCCCCGCCAAAAAGACCGCCGAAGGTGCGCTGCCATTGACAGATAAGATCTTTTCAGATATCTCTTTACATAGATTTTTAAATGAACTGTCGATACAAGTACGGACGTCCTCATTGGATACTGTATGGGGCAGCCCTAAGATATCTGTAAATTCAATATTTTCCTTTTCCTGGAGATCTATCTTTATGCGCTCTGCGGTCTGGAAATCCACCAGATAATTCCTCATCAACGCCTCTGTGATCTCATCCCCCGCGACCGTGGCCATAGTGTAACCAACTATACTGCCGTCTTTTGAGATCGCGATATCTGATGTACCCGCCCCGATATCCACGAGAGCCAGATTTAACAGACGGATGTTTTCCGGGATCGCCGCATTGATCGCCGCGATCGGTTCCAAAGTCAGGCTTGCCACTTCCAGATCCACCTTACTCATCGTGGTATACAGGCTCTCCACCACTTCGCTGGGTAAAAATGTCGCGATGACATCTGCACTGACCCTCTTTCCCTGGTGGTCAAGAAGATCCGAGATGGGATAATTATCAAGGAGATACTGGATCACGGTATACCCCACGAGAAAGAATTGTCTCTCCTCCTGATCCGTTTCCTGGGCAAATGCCTCCTCCGCCCGTTCAATAGCACCCGCCTCCAGGCGACCGATGATCTCTTCATCCACACGTTGAGGCTTTTCAAATTCAAGTTCACAGAATGCCTTCTGCGTTTTTAACGCCCGTCCGGCAGCTGCCACACATACATTTGTCAACGTACAGTCCAATTTTTGCTCCAGTCGTTCCTTGACATGCCGGGCAACTTTCGCTACTTGTTCGATATCCTCGATCTGTCCGTCTATCATCGCCCTGCGAGCATGTTCTTCCTTTTCTATAGCCAGGACATGCAGCTTCTCATCCCTGACGACCCCCACCAGGCCAATGATGCTGCGGGTCCCGATATCCAGCGCGAATATCAGGTCATTCTGTGATCTGGCTGTCTGGATACTGGTCCTTCCTTCATTTATCTTCACGACGTATCTCCTCCACGTTATTAGAATATCAACACACGTTCTATAATGATCTGTCTGAGTTCCATTCTAACACGATCTCGCTCACATGCCAAGTCTCAGAGCCTATCTGAGCAGCGCTTTCTCGACATATCCTCAGGTGTGGAAAAGACAGTCAACTGGATCTTATCCCCCTGACAGCTCGCCTGTACATAATAATCTTTGAACATATAATATTGGAAACTCTGCTGGATCTTACACAATTCCATCGTTGAAAGATCTACCAAACACACTGCCTTTTCACTGCGGTCCTCATGTTCCCCATATATATGGACAGATCCTTTCACGTTTTCCACACAAACAGGACACAAGATCTCAGATAACCTAGCCAGATCCAATGTATTTTTCTGACTTGACGTATATTGTACGAGGGAGATCCCTCTGTCCACTATCTGATCGATCTGCACACTATATCCATCTTCCCATACATAAGATGTCATAGCATCCCCTTCCCCCCTATCCAACAATGGCTGGATCTCGATCATCCGCCAGTCATTCAGGCTGAGTATCCCCACTCCCTGATAATGACCATAAATAGAACTGAAACTGCTTTTTCCATTTCCACACAATCGACAATCTGTCTGATCCAACAACAAAGGACGCATATACCCCATATCATCTCTCCTGCATCCTATTGCAGAGAGGAAAAAACATACTAAAAGCAATATCCCTATACAAACCTCATATTTTTTCAATTTTTTCTCCTATAACTTTCTTTTTTCAAAGTCCTGTGGACTCTTATTTATGAAGATCCATTTCACACTATATGTCCACAGACATCTGCCATATAGATAAATGGACACGCCTGTCCGCACGGTCGCTCATCTACCACAAGAGCAGGTCGTCCATAGCAATATGATACAATAATAAAGTGGTAATGTAAACTTTATCATTGGATTATATTTTTTTCCCATTTGTCACATAATAGGGATTATTGGGATCAGATGATGATCTATTCCCTACAACGGCCAAAATAGGAGAATATCTATGGAACTGCACGAACGCCTCAAAAAACTCAGAACAGATCAAAATATCAGTGTGTATCGCCTGGCACGGCTCAGTGAAGTATCCGAAAATTACATACGGATCATAGAAAAGGGAAATAATCAACCTTCTGTACAGATCATAGAAAAACTGGTCAATTCTTTAGGTATGTCTTTAGCTGAATTTTTTCGTGATGACGAGACTGTCCTCTATCCATCTTCCTATGAAAAGGAATTGATACAGGCAGCACGCAAATTGAATGAGGAAGGATCAGATATCCTGCTCTCCCTGGCAAAGATCTTGTCAGGAGATGGATCCTCTTAGATCATGTCCCCGCTCTATGTATGATGAAAGCTCTGGAGACCGGCAATATGGAAGGCATGCCGACACGCACTGTACATGGACATTGAACGGACTGCAGTGTGTTTGAAAACCCTCTAAATTCTGTAAATAAATTAAATAATACGGACATTTGGTACGAGCCACGGCCGTTCAGTTTTTTGGATGTGTACTTTTCTACGAGAAAAGCACCAAAAGCGCCAGGGGATCGCGGATCTCACCCGGACCCCTTAAAACGCTGTTTTTGGAATGTACTCATCTATTATCTGTAAATTTTCTATGATCTAAGGATATTTGAGATTTTCAAACACATTCTAGTACTGGCACAGAGCAGACAGAGCAGGACTCTGATCACTGGCCGGATGGAGTACTGGAGTGTGTTTGAAAAATACCAGATATCTGTCAATATGCTGAAAACAGATAAAAATAATACCTTGGATCACTCGCTTTTCTACGTTTCAATACCTGATCTCCCGTACTTCCCTGCATATTTGCGTCCATTTTTCACCTGATCTTGTGCATGATTTAATTTTCTAACACGCTTTCATGCAGTGTACCACTCATATTTCTCAAAATGGGGGATGTAGACTGTAGGAATGGGTTTTAAAACTCTCTCCAAGATGGGAGGTACAGTCGTTATGGAAAGGTTTGAGAACATATCTTAAGACACCCCATGATCCTCCTCTAATAAAAATGACTCCGCTGTCGATCGCACTCCCAATGAATATCCCTGTATAAAAGCTTCCTCTATCTCATATTGCGCTGCTTCCTGTCTGCATTCCTGTATACATTCCAGTTCTTCCTTATCCTCCGGTGATAATCTGTCCATAAACCGCTCTGACCTCTGATGGGATTCCTTTAAAAGTTCCCAATACCTCTTGTCTTTCGGCGCCGCTGCTTCACACGGAAGGGGTTTTCCGGTGAACAACCTCTTGATCGCATCTGTCTTCAATCTTCTCCTCCATCCTGATCATGCTCCCGCTCCTGGATATGTACATCCTCTCAGATATATCCCAGATGTGTCCGGTAGACCTGCAGCCTTTCCATATACGAGAAAGAACGCTCCTCCCTGCCGGGTACAGCTATGATCCCACTATCATTGACCAGCAAATTCTCCACGCTGACCCCAAGTAAGGTACTCAGCGCATAAAAATTATCCAAAGAAGGCAGTGATCGTCCATGGAACCATCGATAGATCGTCTGATCACATGCAAAATTCATAAACACCCGGATCTTATTCACTGTGATCCCTTTTCTCTTACAGAGTTTATAGATATTCTTTCCCGTCTTCTTTTGATCTATGATCGGATAACGCATATTCTCACATCCTTTTTTCATATTATCACATGATCCAGAGTATTTGTCATTGAATTACAAATCACTTGACAAAACACTCTTGTTGCATTATGCTTTTCCCCTATGGGAATACTCAGAATAAAAATACTTTGATAGAAACTCTATCATATCTCAATGACCAAGGGAGGGCCTTATGTTCCGTATGTGGGGGAAAGAATGGAAAGATAACCGTATGATCCGGGATACAGTCATATGTAACGAGACCCAGAACACCCGGACGCAAAAAGTCTTCCAGAGCCTGGAAGATATCTGTTATGAATTTGATCTGCAGTCCCCGATATGGCTGAACGGGAACGTCCAAGAATTCCAGCGGCTGTCCAGGACTAGATTTTACCAAGATAATTTTATCGAACACATTGATTTTGAATATCTTGAGATCCAGATCATCGAAGAATGAGAGGCCACCATAAATATCAAATGCGGAACAGCCCGTATACTGTTCCGCATCGATCCATAAATGCGATCTATAATCTTTTCAGCAATCCTTCCCTTTCTTTTTCAAAACCAGGTTTGCCAAGAAGGGCAAACATATTCTTTTTA
Organism: uncultured Lachnospiraceae bacterium; assembly: GCA_947652925.1. Lineage (GTDB taxonomy): Bacteria > Bacillota > Clostridia > Lachnospirales > Lachnospiraceae > MGBC164599. The sequence continues at coordinate 4,080 of CANTEW010000037.1, read as the reverse complement.
TAACTCTCAACGCCAGGCTGGTCAAATGGGTTCACACCCAATATATACCCGCTGACACCACATGCAAATTCAAAAAAATAGAACAGCTGTCCAAGATAATATTCCGTCTGCGCCGGGATGTGTACCATCAGATTGGGGACTTGTCCGTCTGTATGTGCAAGAATCGTCCCATTCATGGCACTCTTATTGACAAAATCCACACTTTTCCCAGCCAGATAATTCAATCCATCCAGATCCACAGGTTCTTCTTCCAAAATGATCTCATCTCTGGACGTCTCCACATCCAGCACTGTCTCAAACATGATCCTGGAACCATCCTGGATGAACTGCCCCATAGAATGAAGATCTGTGGTCAGATCTACCGACGCCGGGAAGATACCCTTGCCGTCTTTCCCCTCGCTCTCTCCGTACAACTGTTTCCACCATTCAGATATATAATGAAGGCTGGGTTCATAATTGGCCAAGACCTCTGTACTCTTCCCTTTACGGTGGAGGATATTGCGCACTGCAGCATACAGGAGAGCATCATTTTCCTCGAATCCATTTTCCAGAGCCGATCTGCGCCCCTCAGCCGCTCCTTCCATCAACTTATCGATATCTGCACCGCTGACAGCGATGGGGAGGAGACCAACTGCTGTCAGGACAGAAAAACGTCCTCCAACATCATCCGGGACCACAAAAGTCTCGTACCCTTCCTCTGTAGCCAGGTTCTTCAATGCACCCCTAGCTTTATCCGTCGTGGCATATATCCGGCCTGCCGCCCCTTCTTTTCCATATTTTTTCTCAAGGAGCCCCTTGAAAACCCTGAACGCGATAGCTGGTTCTGTAGTCGTACCCGATTTTGAGATCATATTGATAGAAAGATCCCTATCCCCGATCACATCGATCAGCCCCTGTATATAAGAACTGCTGATACTGTTCCCTACATAATATATTTCCGGCGTCTTACGCATATCCGCCGGTATCTGATCATAAAAACCATGTCTTAAAAATTCAATAGCGGCCCTGGCTCCTAAATAAGATCCGCCTATACCGATCACCAACAATACCTGAGAATCCTGCTGTATCTTTTTTGCCGCTTTTTTTATCCGGCTGAACTCTTCTTTATCATAGTCCACTGGAAGATCGATCCATCCCAGAAAATCATTTCCCAGACCATTTTTTGCGACCAGCTTCTCTTTTGCAGCCATCACCGTCTCTTTCATCGCAAGTATCTCATTAGAACCTATGAACGGCTCTGCTTTCGAATGATCAAAAGTCACTTTATCACTCATGCTTTCTCACCTTTTATCCTTTCTACATTTTAGAGTATATCTTTAGTGTAGCAGATCGATCAGCTTTTCGCAAGGTGTTTACCCCATAAACTCCCGGATCACTTCCCTCATGATCTCCTCTTCCTCCGGAGACAATAATTCTCCAAACCGTCCCCTCTCACCCGTACTCTGCTTGATGCTGCCCGCCACATGATCCACCATCGCATCCTCTTCTTCCTTGCTCACTGCCGCTGTTGCCTGGACATGGGAGGCCTGCTGGCAGCTCTCTTCAACATAATCTGCCATTGACTGGAATATATACGTCTCCTTACAGGAAAGATCCAATGCCTGCCGCGTCACCAAAAGGACAAGAGGAACGGCTACACCTACCTGGATATATACGGAGGAGACCGCACCAGCCCGCAAGACTACTCCTGAAAATGCTGCTGCCAGACATAGCAGGAGCGTGCTGATAAAGGAAGGCACCCATACCCAACGGTTCATCTGACGTATCTGTTTATCCCGGCTGCCCCAAGACCTTAACCATTTCTCTTTCAGATCCAATGACCTGCTGTCTTTTTTTACCCTTCTTCTGTAACTTAAACATACGGCAGCCATGCCCAATATTCCCAGAACACCCATGCCCGCCATTGCATACAGCAATATATGCATGTCCATGATTTTGTGTAACATATAACCCTCCTTCAAAACTTACTTCATATGGATATTATATAGCAGGCCCATACATTTTGAAATAAAAATCGTTCGACAAATCCATCGTTAAACCGCATGATATCTTGATAATAGGCTCTGATGCAAGCAAGATACACAACTATATCCTGAGTACTTGTGATCTTACAAAAATATTTTACAGAAAATTCTTACCAAATCTTCAAAAAAGTGTTACAATGGTATACAGGAACAAAAACGCGAGACTCATAGGATGGAAAAGGACCTAAGCTCACAGCATTTTTGAGGAAAGGGTTCTTTTTTGTTGGAAAAATGATCTTAATACGAAAAAGGAGGTAAGACCTATGTTTGAAATCGGTGAATTTATTGTTTATGGTCACAAAGGGATATGTAAAGTAGAAGACATCACCTATCTGGATATGAGTGGCGCGGATAAAGACCGGCTGTACTATGTACTGCTCCCAGTGAATACAAAAGGCGGGAAAGTATACTCGCCTGTGGACAGTGGAAAAGTAGAGACCCGTAAGATGATGACAAGCCAAGAAGCCAATAGCCTGATCGATGAGATCCCAAAGATCGAACAACTCTGGGTCACCAGCGATAAACTCCGAGAAGAACAGTACAAGGAAGCCGTCAACGGTTGTGACTGCCGTCAATGGATAAAGATCATCAAGACTCTGTATCTGCGTAAAAAAGAACGTATGGCGCAGGGCAAGAAGATAACTGCAATTGACGAACACTACCTGAAATTAGCAGAAAACCAACTTTATGGAGAGCTTTCCGTAGCATTGGGAAAAGAAAAAGAGGAGATGGAAAGTTTTATCATACAGCGGATTGACCATTTGAAAACAGAGAGATGATAGCGCAGACACCCAGCTGTCGCACACACTGCAGCAACCCTGTGTAAAACTCTTAGATGATGTCCTGCACAGGGACTGCTGTATTGAGACTGCAAAAATGCAACACACATCAAAACCTCATCGTATCCTTCGGTAACGTTTTCCTACTGGATATATAATGGATCCCCCTTTCCAACTGCCATATGCGAGATCGGTAGGAACGGATCTATGCAAGATCCTTATATCCCATAGCCCAAATGGCATCCCAGCGCATAAGCGAAGCCCTCGCGGATATAGGCAATGAAGATACTAGAGCGTGTTTTGAAACCTGAGTATTGTAGTAAAAATGCACAAACGATACGATATACTCATGAGAAGACATGAGATAAGCGAAAGTCAATGGAATAGGATAAAAGACCTCCTTCCTCCAGAAAGAAAACCTCAAGGCGGACGGCCTGCAAAGAGCAACCGAGAAATGTTAAACGCGATCCTTTATTGGTTAAATACTGGCATACCCTGGCGGGATCTGCCGGAACGCTACCGTGGCAGACCGTGTACGGCCGGTTTCGTACATGGACAAAAACAGGTGTGTGGGAAAAGGCGTTTCATGCCCTGATCGCGCGGGATCTGGTGGACGAAACAACGATAATGCTGGACAGCACGACCGTAAAAGTCCATCAGCATGGCAGCGGGGCTAAAAAAGGGGCTGCAATGAGGGAACGGGACGCAGCCGGGGAGGGCTGACGACGAAGGTCCACATGGTGACAGACGGGCTTGGGGACCCTCTGCGCTTTTTGCTCTCCGGGGGAGACCGCAACGACATCTGCATGGCAAAAGAGCTGCTGGATCCTTTCGATCTGAGGGGAAAAATAGTTCTTGCGGATAAAGGCTATGACAGCGACAGATCCGTCAGATGGGTGGAGGAGAGAGGAGGGATCGCGGTTATCCCTAGCCGCATCACCGCTAAAAACCCAAGGCAGATCGACTGGGAGACTTATAAAGAACGACATTTGATCGAGACGCTTTTTCTCAAGCTCAAAAATAACCGGAGGTTTGCCACCAGATATGCTCTAGTGCATAATTAGTGATCAAAAAGAAATGCAACAACTGTCTTTTGGACTGGGAGCATAGGAACCGCACTTGTTGTTAGTGCTTTGGGAATATACTTTAAGCGTAAAGAGAACAAGAAACATGAAGAAGAATGTAAGAAAATAATTAAGGCATTTGAAAAAGAAATGGCTTTGAGGGCGTAAATAATTCTGTGTCTATGGAAATCCAAGTTCCCTTGATAAGGATTC